>JAVBUB010000161.1:0-15469 GCA_031555675.1 Paludibacteraceae bacterium
ATACCCTAAAAATAAATTCGGAAACTAAACAAATAGCCGGTTTATTGGGACAAAGTATTGATGACTTAACACACCGGTTATCATATCTATCCGTTCCATTATATGCCACTTACGTTTTTAACTTCGGAAAATTTTATGCCGGGGCCGATTTGGGATTAAAATTGAATATCTGTGTGGATGTTGAAGAAGAAGGATTTGTAAATGATGGCGAAGTCGATATTACCGACAAATACCAAAATGTAGTGCCATATCTTTTGGCCGGATTAAAAGCTGGATACAACATTACAAATAAAATTTCGTTAGATATAACAGGCCGATACAATTTTTCGCTGAGCAATGCCCGCAATGGCGAAACCAACAATGGCATCACATACAAGGACGAAAAATATAGCGCAGCCTCTCTGTTTTTCGGTGTTAATTATAAATTTTAAAACTATAAAACAACCCTATAACCATTTTTACAAATGAAAAAGTTTCTCAAAATTACAGGAATAACACTATTGTCTATATTTTTACTATTACTGTTATTACCATTCCTTTTTCAAGGGAAAATAATTAAACTCGTAAAAAATGAGGCTAACGAAATGCTCAATGCAAAAGTAGATTTCAGGAAAGTAAGCCTGAGCTTTATCCGTAATTTTCCGAACGCTTCTGTTACTATCGACGATTTTTACATTGTCGGTATCGATGAATTTGCCAACGACACCCTCGCCTCGTTCGATAAACTGGCTGTTACCGTTAACATCAAAAGCTTTTTTGGCGATCAATGGGAAATAAACAAAATAAGACTAAGTAATCCAAAAGTATTGGCCAAGGTATTACCCGACGGTAAAGTAAACTGGGATATCATGAAACCATCGGAAGAAACGGAGGAAGAACCCGCAGACACAACCAGTACCGGCGGTATGAACCTGAAATTGGAGAAACTAACCATCGAAAACGGCTATATTGTATACGACGATCAGGAAGGCAAGATGAAAGCCATTCTCGACAATCTGAATTTTACCCTGTCGGGTGATATGGCCCAAGAAATTACAACATTGAACATACTTACAGATATTGAAAAAATAAACTTCCTGATGGATGATATTCATTATCTGACCGATGCAAAATTCGATGCCAAAATAGATATGAATGCCGATTTGAAAAATTATAAATTCACATTCTCCAACAACGAACTCAACTTAAACAAAATAAAACTGAACTTCGAAGGCTGGCTGACCATGCTCGACGAAGGCTATGATATGGACATCAAGCTGAATACGCCGAACATCGAATTTAAAGATTTACTTTCAATGATTCCCGCCCTTTATGCCAAAGATTTTGAAAGCATACAAACCAAAGGAAAACTGAAACTTGACGCTGCTGCCAAAGGTATTTACAAAGACAGCACCCAATATCCGGCATTCGACATTAAAATGCTTGTTTCCGATGCTTATTTCAAATACCCCGATTTGCCAAAATCCATTGATAACATCAACATTGACGCACAAGTAAGTAACCCCGGTGGCGACTTTGACTTGACTGTAGTAAACATACCGAAATTTCATTTCGAAATGGCTCAAAATCCATTCGACATGCACCTGAAAATTGCAAATCCCGATTCCGACATGTCATTTGACTTCGGAGCCAAAGGAACGTTGAACCTGAACTCACTCAAAGAAGTATATCCATTGGAAGCCGGAACCAATATTGCAGGTATCATCAAAGCCGATTTGGAAGTAGCCGGAAGAATGTCGCAGATAGAAAAAGAACAATATGAATCCATTAAAGCACACGGAGATCTTGCTTTAAGCGGATTTACTTATAAAAGCGCCGATATGCCACCAGTACTTATCAATAATGCCAGTATGAATTTCACACCACGGTATGTAAACCTGACTAATTTTGACATAAAGATCGCCAACAGTGATATTCAGGCTACCGGAAGACTTGAAAACTTCATTGCTTATGCCCTCAAAGACCAGACTATAAAAGGAGAATTAAATGTAAATTCTACTTTATTAAATGTAAACGACTTCATGGGTAAAGAAGAAACACCTGCTCCTGCCGGAAACCAGGCTGCTACTCCTGCCGCCCAACCAACAGCCGAAGAAGCCGCATCGACCATCGAAGTTCCTAAAAACATTGATTTCCGCATAAATGCCAACCTCAAAAAGGTAACATATGATGCCATTGTGCTCGAAAATATCAAAGGAACCATCAAAGCTGCCAATGGTATTTTAACCATAGATAATGCCAACATGAACGCATTTGGCGGACAAATGCACATGAACGGTTTTTATAGTACCGAAAATATAGAAGATCCGAATGTCAATATGAAACTGAATATTAAAGATGTATTGTATACCGAAATATTCAAGCAAACAGAAATGGTAAAGCAATTTGCTCCTATTTTCGAAAACATGACCGGTAAATTTTCCACAGACATTCAATTCTCATCCAAATTAGACAACGAAATGTCCCCTATATACCCATCGGTAACAGGAAACGGCGTTCTTACCTCTAAAGATATCAGCGTATCCAATGTAAAAGCCCTTGATGCATTGGCCGACGCATTGAAAAACGACAAGCTGAAAAAACTGGATGTAAAAGACATCAAAATTAAATTCGAAATCCTGAACGGGAGAATCAATACTGAACCGTTTAATATTAAAATGGGGACTACCAATATGGACGTATCGGGCTCTACCGGGCTGGATCAAACCATTGATTACACCGGCAAAGTTACCATGCCATACGATCTGAAAGGTATTCCGGTAACCACTAAGCTGAAAATTGGCGGTACCTTTACCAAGCCCACTATTAAACTTGATATGAGCGATATGACCAATGCTATTAAAGACGCGGCGATACAAGAGGTAAAAAACATTGTCAACGAAAATATACAGAAGCTGATCGAAGAGGCTAAGAAACAAAAAGACAACATCGTAACAGCAGCCGAAAAACAAGCTGCCAACATCCGCTCTGAAGCCGCTAAGATTAGCAATAATATTGTTAGTGAAGCCGAAAAACAAGGTCAGAAGTTGATTAGCGAAGCCAACAAAACATCTAACCCCATAGCCAAAGTAGCAGCCGTAAAAGCAGCCGAAGCCAGCGCCAAGAAAATGAAAGAAGAAGCGCAAAAGAAAGCCGACGATCTGAATAAGACTGCCGACGATCAGGCAAATAAGCTGGTAAATTCGGCTAAAGACCAAGGGGACAAATTAATTAAAACAGCCGAAGACAAAGGAAAAATATAATTTTATTTTGTAGACCGATTTGAGTAATAAGTTTTAAGTTATAAGTCTTAAATTAAATGTATTAAATTTACATCATGATTCAAAAGCTTAAAACTTAGAACTTACTACTTAAAACTTTAACTTTTAGATCTTAGTTGGCAAAAAAATCATCCGTTTCTTTTCAGTTTTTCATTTATATTACTACCTTTATTTCCTAATCTCTTTTTGACCCATGAACATAGTAATCATTATTATATTTTTATTATTCGGAATAATGCTATTGCTTGCCGAAATATTCCTGTTACCCGGAATATCTATTGCAGGTATAGCAGGAATAGCATTTTTAGCAGGAGGAATTGTTTATGCATTTACAGTTGACCCCAGCTATGGATTCTACACCATCATATTTTCTGTTGTATCATTATGTGCAGCCATCTGGTATTTTATGAGATCGCGTACACTAGATAAATTATCTTTGCATACGGAGATAAATGGAACGGTAGAAACGGTTGACGAATTTTCGATAAAAGTGGGCGACAAAGGAGTTACCATATCTCGGTTAGCACCCATGGGAAAAGTAAAAATCAATAACATTACTGTAGAAGCCAAATCTATTTTTGATTTTATTGACGAAGATACCGAAATAGAAGTGGTAGCTGTAAACAAAACAAATGTAGATGTGAAGTAGAGCCGCAATGCATTGCGGCTTAATATCCAAAATCGCCAAATAAATATATACTTAAAACTTTATCAAACAGATTCTAAATATTAATTAAAAACGTAAACAAATGGATTTTTTTGCAATTTTAGGATTAGTAGTCATAGGAATATTCCTATTACTATTTTTCTATTATGTGCCGTTTCTGCTCTGGATTTCGGCCAAAGTTTCGGGGGTAAGCATTTCGCTCATTCAATTGTTTTTAATGCGCATCCGTAACGTACCGCCTTATGTTATTGTAAGAGCCATGATCGAAGCGCATAAAGCCGGGCTGAGAACGATTACCCGCGACGAGCTCGAAGCGCACTACTTAGCCGGCGGGCATGTAGAAAGAGTAGTTCATGCCCTTGTATCAGCCTCTAAAGCCAACATCGACCTGTCGTTTCAAATGGCCACTGCTATCGACCTGGCAGGACGTGATGTATTTGAAGCAGTACAAATGTCGGTAAACCCCAAAGTAATTGATACACCACCCGTAGCCGCTGTGGCTAAAGATGGTATTCAGTTGATCGCTAAAGCCCGTGTAACCGTACGCGCCAGTATTAAACAACTGGTGGGAGGAGCCGGAGAAGAAACCATATTAGCACGTGTCGGCGAAGGTATCGTGTCGTCTATCGGTTCATCAGAATCACATAAAAGCGTGCTGGAGAATCCCGATTCCATTTCAAAACTTGTTCTTCGCAAAGGATTGGACGCCGGAACAGCATTTGAGATACTTTCTATTGATATCGCCGATATTGATATAGGTAAAAACATTGGTGCTACGCTGCAAATGGACCAGGCACAAGCCGACAAAAACATTGCACAGGCCAAAGCCGAAGAACGCCGTGCCATGGCCGTAGCGTTGGAACAAGAAATGAAAGCCAAAGCACAAGAAGCCCGTGCTAAAGTAATAGAAGCCGAGGCCGAAGTGCCCAAAGCCATGGCCGAAGCATTCCGCAACGGTAACTTAGGCATTATGGATTATTACAAAATGAAGAATATTCAAGCCGATACCGACATGCGCGAAAACATTGCCAAGCCAACTGGAGGCAAAGCACCGAAAGAATAAAATAACAACAAATTAATTATTCACGGGGTGACTTGAAGTTACCCCGTGAATGGTTAATATGGTACATGCCTTTAAATTACAAACCATGAAACAGATCCCCGAATCCGAGTTGATCATCAACGAAGACGGAAGTATTTTTCATTTGCACTTACATCCAGAACAAATAGCAGATACCATTATCTTGGTGGGAGATCCGGGAAGAGTAAAACTGGTAGCAGCTTTTTTCGACAGCAAAGAGTGCGAAATAAGCAATCGCGAATTCAACACCATTACCGGAAGCTATAAAGGAAAAAGAATCTCCGTTATATCTACCGGCATTGGAACCGACAACTGCGACATTGTCATCAACGAACTCGATGCCTTAGCCAATATTAACTTCGAAACAAGAACCGTTAATCCCACACTCAAACAGTTAACAATTGTTCGCATAGGAACCTCGGGAGGGTTACAACCGGAGTGTAAAGTGGGCAGTTTCGTTGTTTCGGAAAAATCAATCGGATTCGACGGGTTGATTAATTTTTATGCTGATGGTAAGAAAGTCATTGATGTTGATTTCTCGGCTGAGTTTATCGCCCAAACCGGTTTCTCGCCCATGCACGCTTTTCCGTATGTGGTAGATTCCGATACCGGATTAGTAGAAAAAATAGCACAAGACGATATGATTCGTGGTGTAACCATTTCGGCCAATGGCTTTTACGGTCCTCAAGGACGAGAGCTAAGGCTTAAGCTCGTGGATCCGCAATTAAACGAAAAAATAGAAAGTTTCCGGTACGGGAATTATAAAATCACTAATTTTGAAATGGAAAGTTCGGCCATTGCCGGATTAGGAAAAATGCTAGGCCACAAAGCCGTTACCGTTTGCTGTATTATTGCCAATCGATTGGCAAAAGAAGCCAATGTTGATTATAAAAAATCTATAGAAAAGTTAATAAAAACAGTGTTGGATCGGATTTAGGTATAAAAAAATTCCGATTTTGTTTTTCGGAACTCTTATTATACAGTTTGAAGTGTTTTGGCGATTATTCTACGAATCACTTTATCCCAAATTAATTTGCAAAGAAGATTAATACATAACATAGTCCTGATTTTTAAATTTGACGCAAAGATATGTTGTAAAACATAATTTTCAAAGAAAAATCAGAGAAAAATATGTTGCACAGCATGTTTTTCTCTGATTTTAACAACTACAATACCTAAAACGAATAAAAAAACAATAAACTGGGCATTATTTACATTTTGAAGATTATATTTATTCACATAAAAAACAAAGTATTTAATAATGACAATACAAAATAATACTACCATTTGTGCCATTTCTACAGCTCCCGGTGTGGGAGGAATTGCGGTTATACGTGTATCGGGGCAAGATGCTTTTGAGATATGCGACAGTATTTTTACTTCTGCAAAAGGAGGAAAACTAGCCGGTCAAAAAGGCTATACCCTTCATTTCGGACAAATTGTAGAGACATTGCGTGCAACCCCTCTACAACAACTACCGCAACAAATTATTGACGAGGTATTGATATCTGTATTCCATGCTCCCCATTCATTCACAGGAGAAAATTGCGTTGAAATAGCATGTCATGGTTCTTTATATATTCAACAAAAAATATTACAATTATTACTCGATAATGGAGCCACCTTGGCCACTCCGGGAGAGTTTACCCAACGTGCTTTCCTTAATGGTAAAATGGATCTTTCGCAAGCCGAAGCCGTAGCCGACCTCATCGCTTCTACATCCGCCTCAGCGCACCAAATGGCCATGAACCAAATGCGAGGAGGATTCTCCGATGAGCTAACCAAACTCAGGGTACAACTGCTCAACTTTGTTTCGTTAGTAGAGCTTGAACTCGATTTCAGCGAAGAAGATGTAGAGTTTGCCGACCGTAGCCAACTCAAAGAATTGGCATCAGACATCGAGCATGTTATTTCCGGATTAACTGATTCGTTTAAAGTAGGAAATGTGCTCAAAAACGGCATCCCTGTAGCCATTGTAGGCGAAACAAACGTAGGTAAATCAACCCTGCTCAATGTATTGCTGAATGAAGAAAAAGCCATTGTTTCGGATATTCACGGCACTACCCGTGATGTAATCGAAGACACTGTCAACATCGACGGACTGATGTTTCGATTTATTGATACGGCTGGTATCCGCGAAACCAAAGACACTATCGAAAATCTCGGTATCGAACGTACTTTTCAGAAAATGAAACAAGCTTCGATCATCCTTTGGCTGGTAGATTGCACGCAACTAAGCGAGCGCATGGAATGGATGACCGAGCGTATTGTGAAAAATGCGCATAACAAAAAGCTGATTGTAGTATTCAATAAAGTAGACAAAATAGCACAGGAAGAAACAGAAGTACTCGACGATTTGTTTAAGAACATTGACGCCGAAAAAATATATATATCAGCCAAAAAGAAAATCGACACTGAAAAACTTAAAAAAGCATTGGTCGACGGCGCCAAAATACCAAATATCAACGCCAATGATGTTATCGTAACCAATGCACGCCACTATGAGGCTTTGAAAAAAGCACTAACAGCGATTAAAAGGGTAGTGAAGGGAATCGATAGTAATATTTCAGGAGATTTCCTGAGTCAGGATATACGGGAATGTAATTTTTACCTGGCTTCGATTATTGGTGGTGAAGTAACTACCGATGAAGTACTTGGGACGATTTTTAGCCGGTTTTGCATCGGGAAATAAAACCTATTTAGCACAAAAATCTTCTATAAAATTTCTTAGTACATGACAAAAATTACCTACCTATGGAAAAGACGGAAGATGTTTAATTTGTATAACCCCGCACTACATTTGTACTGGGTAAAGAGCATAGTCAAATTTACAGGTATATCAAAAGACATTTCTTAAATGTGTTTCGGGCGCAAATTTTTCCTAAAACAAATTACCTACATTAATATACAAACCGCCACCTTTACCATCTTGCTTATTAAACGGCAAACCATAATCGACAGCCAATATAAAATTCTCATTCAACACAACGCGCAATCCCAATCCCGCACTTGGATGCACACCATCATGGTTATCGTAAGAGCTATTAAAATAAAGATCCCTATCTTCTGCGGGAATACCCGATTTATTATATTTTATCTCCTGCACCACCATACCTGCATCGGCAAAGGCATTCAACCCAAAGTACACATTCTGTTTAGCAATCAACGTTTTAAACACCTTCCAACGCAACTCTGCATTACCATACACAAAACCATCGCCCACCACACGGTTGCGCATAACCCCGCGCAAGGTCTTAGCTCCACCCAATCCATCCAGCTTGGTAGCCGAAGAGTATGAATTAATAGTATAAGGCTGCATGTAAAAAGGTGTATGTCCCGCTATCGTTCCCTGATACACCAACCGGTAAGCAAAAACAAGCTTATCACTAACCAAGGTAAGATAATGCCTGAAAGCCAATTCAGCTTTCAAATAATTGCAATGGTCGTTGAAGAAAAACTCGGGTGCATACGTCAACGTAGCTTCCGCCCACATACCACGACTGGGAGCTGCTTCTATATCACGGGTATCGTACACCGCCCCTATCTTAAAATAATTGGCAAAACCGCCATCTTTTTCCTCTTCCGGTATAATACCCCACTCCACATATTTATCATACAAAGTAGGCACATCGGGCAATACATCGTCACCCGATTTTCCCTTATTCAAATCCTTAATATCTACCGTAGCCACACTGGTGTGAAACATACCCACGCCAGCCAGCCAATGCAAATTCTTAGCAAACAAAGAACCTATCAAATCTGTTTGTAAGCGAAACTGGTTACGTTCATAACCATAAAATACCCGGCTGATATAGTCGGGCGAATCCTGATCTATAAAATCTTTATTGAACTCGCTTTGGTAACCATTAAATCCAAAAAAGTCAAGTTTTTGCTCCGTTAAATACGCCAAATTGGCCAACAACCGCAAATGATACGGCAGCATATTTTTTGTATCATAAAAAAGCTGATTCGTTCCCGAACCCTTTGTATAACGTGAAATTTCTATCTTCCACATCTGGCGGTAATCGGGATATAAAGCAGGTTTACGATAATCATATACATTGACCAACCCGCCATATTGGAATCCCAAATCAGTATCAAAAGCAACCACCGGCAACACACCAAACGAAAATCCATCTTTTGTTTTTGTCTTTACTTTTTTCTTTTCCTTTGTTGGCTCTTCATCTTGTGCGTACACAGGTAAAGCCAAAATAAGCAATAGAATCAATAGATATTTTTGTAATGTTTTCATCGAAGATAAAATTAGATTGAAATTATATTTAAATAAGAAATCGTTAGAGGTTGTTTGAATTTTATTTATATTATTTACCAACATTTCGTTCCTAACGGAACAAATCCTTAAGCACCTTAGGTGCGATATATTGGTAGAGTTCAAAATAGATAATATACAAAGTCCCGTATGGGACGACATAATGTCATTAAAATATAAACAACCTCTAAGATAATCTTATTTTTATTAATTATTTTGTGGTTTAGTCTAAGCAATCATCACAACCGATCAGATATAAATTTCACTATGTTTGCACGTTTTACCTTCAAATCATTATAAACATTCTTCGGCAAAGTAAAAAAGCGGAAATAATTACGGATCATTTTTATCCGTGGAGAAATTATTTGCAATAATATTCCATGCAAAAACAAAACCGGAAGAAAACATATTTTAATCCACAGGTTTTCCGTAAAACAGCAAAACAACACAGTAATCAACGGATAATAAATCAAAGAAGTGAAAAACCAGGTCACGAATTTAATCGACGAAATAAATTGTGGATCTTTTATCTTGGGCAGTACCAACCGGGCTGTTAGCAGGGGTAAAACATGAACCAACATCATGATGGGATACAACACCATCAGCAATAAAGACAATAAATTTTGAAAAAACAAGGAAAACATATTCCTGCGCGGTTTGCGCAACAATTTATCATCAACGCCATATTCCGAAAGTTGAGAGAAATATTTATCCAAATCCGTCTGTAAACTGTCCATCAACGCCGGTTGCTCTACAGACAAACGGTTCAATTTTTCCGTTTTATCCTGTTGCCATACAAAACGGCGATAATGTTTATTTTCAATCGTTTTATCCTGTAAGCTCTCTTGTTCATAAATATCAAAAATACGCATATACGTTTCATGATATTGTGTAGGTTCTACATTGATTATCAATGGAAGCATCCGTTCCCTTACCTGCTGAATCAAAAGATGATAAGCATGGGGTGGATTTTCATTATAAACATCCATCAATGAGGCAATATGGATAGGCGCACCATATTGCACCAAAACATCCGAATAAGGTTCCCGTTTGTTGTTATAATCAATTCCCATAGGCACTATATGCAGGTCAAACCCTTCGCCGCCGGCCTGCTGCGCCATAAACGCAATACGTGCAAAACCCTTTTTTAAAGGAAAAAGATTTTTATGAGGATTAAAAACACCTTCGGGAAACATGGCCATAGGACGGTAAGCATCCAATACTTCTACAGAACGTAAAAACGCAGCATCATTCTGAGCCATATTTTCCATGCCGTCTCGTGGACGATAAATTGGCATAATCTTCAAAAAATAAAGGAGACGGGCTACCGTTGGATTCTTAAAAATATCGGCACGAGCCAGAAAAACAATGGCGCTATCGAAACCAAAAAGAATAGCCAAAGCATCCATCAGCGCATTTTGATGATTGGCTAAAAAAATAACCGGAGTTTTATCGGGCACCAAATGGCGGTTTCGGGTGGTAAACCTGTGGTAAAAGAGTCGATAAAAAAACCTTAACGGCTGATATAAAAGCCAGTATCCCAACGACATCTTTTCTATGTTTTTTAGTGCCATAACATGCTAGTTATACGTTTTACGTTGTAAGTTTTACGTAAGAAGCGACATACAACTTCCTACTTAAAAATTATCTATCTGATTTTACCGGATGAAATTTCCAATAAGTGGCCACAGACATCCCTGCTACAATATGCCAAATACCCCACCAGGCAGCAATAAACGCCATACCACCGACCTGAAGTTCCGGCGGAAATATTTTTGGGTTGAAAATCAGCGCCAATGCCAAGCCTGAATTTTGAATAGCGCTTTCAATCGAAATAGTGCGGCAATCTGTAAAGCTAAGCCTCCAGCTTTTGGCAAACCAATAAGACGAAATAAATATCAGGGCATTATGAATGAGGACTATAAAAAATATCAAGTTGATGTATTTCAAAAAATAATGATAGTTATTGCGGAAAGCCAAAATAATGAAACCCAGAAAAATAATCATGGATACATTGGTTATAGGCTTTTTTATTTTCGAGATCAAAGCCGGCCACTTATGCGCCACAAAAATACCCAGGGTAATAGGAATTCCCAATAAGATCAATACGGTGCGGGCTACATCAAATACATCAATCTCAATAGGAACATTGAGAGGCGAAGCACTCATGTAAAGTTTACCATATATTTCAAAATTAAATGGAGTCATTACAAGCGCCAATATGGTTCCAATGGCCGTAAGACTAACCGCTAAAGCCGTATTACCATTGGCATGTTTCGTAATAAAGTTCGATACATTTCCACCAGGGCAAGCCGCCACCAATATGCAACCAAAAGCCACACCGGGCGTAATAATGTTCCTGGCCAGAAAAACAGCAATAAATGTTACCAAAGGTAACAAAATAAATTGTGCCAGTAGTCCGATAATCATCACTTTGGGTGACTTGAAAATAGACTTAAACTGATCCCACCGGATATCAATGGCCACACCAAACATGATAAAGCCTATGGCAATATTCATGAGTAAAAGTCCGCCGGAAGTAAAATTGAGGCGAACACTATCAAGGGTTAATAAGGCTTCGTACACTGTAAAAATATTATATATTAAGTGACAAATTTAACATAAAAAACTAATTTTACACTTTATATCGGAAATTTATAACAAATCAAAGGAAATTAAATAAAAAAAGCAGTCATATTATCCGGTGTCGGAATCAGTTCAGAAAACGAAATTAGTACCTTTCCGGATAGTAGCAGGCTTTGGGAGCCGCATCGCATTGAAGACGTGTCCACTTACGATGGGTGGCTTAGAAATTACCAACTTGCACTTGATTTCTACAACCGGTTCCGTAAACAATTCTAAAAAAGAAATGCTTATCCGCAAAACTACCCATAAAACAAGCCGATTTAGCCCGAATAGGCTTGATTTTCATAACCTCAGGCTTGTAGGTGTGTAAATGACAATACCCTGCCTGAACCTGAGGTCAGCGAAGCTAAAGGCAGAACTTTTTATATCGTTCAGTCTTGCCTTCCAGGCAGATATTATTATCTTATTTTAATAACCGTAGGTTGCACTACGTTTACCTACGGTTATTAAAATTTGGCTTTTCAAGCCAAAGATTATTTATGGGGAGTTTTGCGGATAAGCATAAATTTTTTATCTATATAAAATCAATTTATTCAATTTAAAATCTTAATTTTGAGTCGAAATTAAGTTTTTCAAATGAAGAAAATCTACCCTACCCTACTATTTATTATCGCACTCGGAACATACACATCTGCTTTTTCTCAAAAAGTAGTTTGGAAAGCCGGCGTGCATTCTTTTTTCGACAACAAAGAATTTACCGGTTCGCAAGTACAAAACTCCGGAACCATGGCTGGTGTACACCTTGCCCCGCAAATAGGAATAAGCTTTCAGTATAAGCATCGGATTTTTGCCGGTATTGATGTCATGCACGAATTTGGAAGCAATGAAGCTGTCGATTATTACGACCCCATAGCCTATTACCAGTTCGATAAAGCACCTTTCGCTTTCTACATGGGCGCTTTTCCCAGAAAACCTGTGCTGGATAACTATCCACGCATGTTCTTTCAAGATTCTATCAACAACTATCGTCCTACGATAAACGGATTATTTTGGGAATTCTACTCCAAGAAAAACGACTACCTCAACCTATGGTTAGATTGGACAAGCAGGCAAACCGACACCCAGCACGAAGCCTTTTTCATGGGTTGGTCCGGACGCTACAACTTAGGTGTGTTTTACGGGCAACACTTCGGATATATGTATCACTTTGCGGGAGTAATGGACAAAGAAGCTGATGAAGGCGTTGTAGACAATGGGCTTATGCTGACTTCCGTAGGAGTTGATTTTGCCAGTAAAACATGCTTCGAAAAACTCGAAGTCAATGCCGGTTGGTCTATCAATATGGAACGCCAACGCAGAGGCGACGACGAATGGAAAAACCAGCAAGGATTTCTCTGCGAAGCTAAAATAGAATATAGGGGATTAGGATTGTTCAATACTTATTACAGGGGACAAGGGCAACAGGTTTATTATAACCAATACGGCAACGAGCTATACTGGGGAGATCCGGCTTACAGGGCAAGTGAATACGACAGGCTCGATGCCTATATCTGCTTTATTAAGAATGATGTGGTAAATGTTCAATTTACTTATTCCCTGCACTTCACAGAGAACGATATATACCACGAGCAAGCACTATATGCCACTTTCGATCTGGATAATTTACCCAGAAAAGAACGTAAACCTTATAAATACATTTGGGATAACTGGTTTAAGTCAAGTAAAGACAGCACTAATTAAGGAAAAGCACTATCTACGCCCACTATAGATTACACAGCCATTTTTATTCGTAAAAATCCATATAACCTGTAGCAATTCAGATATTCAATAAAAATATTTACGTATGAAAAGATTAAATCAATTTATTGTAAAACAAAACTGGAAGCGTTTTTTCGGATTCTTCCTGCTTATGTGGCTCAGCGTAAATATTGTACAAGCTTTACTGACCGAAATAATGCCCGACGAAGCCTATTATTTCCTATATGGCGAGAACCTGGCGTGGGGGTATTTCGACCATCCTCCAATGGTGGGTTTAATGACATATCTTTCCAATCTTATTTTCAACGGAAATATGTCCGTACGATTCATGACGCTATTGGTCAGGTTCTTTACCCTTTTCATCATATGGAAACTGATTGATGAAAAATCTCCGACACCTAAAAAAATAATCCTATTTTTCGTCACTATGGCATCAATGGTAATGTTTACAGCTTATGGTTTCATTACCACACCCGACGTACCATTTCTGTTTTTTACGGCCCTGTTCCTGTTCTTTTACAAAGAATTCCTGAAAAAAGAATCATGGAGAAACACGATATTACTTTCACTGGCAATGGCCGGAATGATGTATAGCAAGTATCATACCGTACTTATTATCGGACTCATTATATTGTCCAATTTCCGCTTATTGACCCGCTACAAATTTTGGGTAGCCGGATTCTTTGCCCTCATACTTCTAATGCCACATCTTTACTGGCAATATTCCATGGATTTTCCCAGTTTAAAATACCACTTAAACGATCGTAGTAGTAACTTCAAATGGGCCTATTTTTTCGAATACCTGCCCAATCAGCTCGTAGTATTCAATCCACTTACCTTTGGAGCCGTTATATACATTCTCGTCAAGCACAAGGCGCATAACACATTCGAAAGAGGGCTCTATTTTCTGACAGTCGGATTCCTGACTTTCTTCTGGCTCATGACTTTTAAAGGGCATGTAGAACCACACTGGACAGTAGCCTGTTCTATACCCATGATCATATTGATTTACAGGCACAGCATGAGCGACCGTAAACTAATGAACTTTGTCAAAAAATGGATTGCACCTTCCATTATATTGATATTTGCCGTTCGCGTAGTATTAGTAACTAACTGGCTTCCCGAAAAAACCGGTTTTAACGGAAAAAAAGAAAAATGCGAAGCCATCGAATCTGTTGCCGGAAACCTCCCCGTAGTATTTACCGGTTCATTTCAAAACCCGTCCAATTATCATTTCTTTACCCAGCAAGAATCGTTTTTACTCAGTGCTGTCAACAGTCGCCAAACGCAATTCGACATCTGGCAAAAAGAGTTAAGCTATCAGGGAAAACCCGTTTTCATTTGCCAGAAATCGAAAGGCAGATCACAAAAATACAATATAGACGGACGTATTTTCGATGGATATAAAACAGATAATTTTCAATCTGTCAACCGGGTAAAAATCGAATACTATGTTGATAAAACGGAAGTCTATCCTGGTGATACCCTTGATATCCATTTCAATATGTACAATCCTACCAAAATGGATATTGATTTTTACCACCCCGAATTTCCAGTAACCTGCAAAGCCATTTGCGCCATCAATCCACTGAAAGGGAAAAAAGGGAAAGTAACATTTACCGATTGTCTGCTGGATAAACCCATTGATAAATTAAGTGCACAAACATGTCTTACTGGCAATATAAAAACAGTAGTTCCCGATTTGCCACCAAGGGACTATCAGTTTGCCATTACATTAGACAATACCATATGCGCGGCCAAAAATAGTGATTTTATTACGTTGGAAATAAAACAGAAATGATCGATAAAATTTTCATTCTCAAGTTTATAAAATTCTGCTTTGTCGG
>JAVBUB010000073.1:0-8458 GCA_031555675.1 Paludibacteraceae bacterium
ATTAACCTTGTCAGTGCTTTCTCCTTCAACCGGCTCATGTCCTTGAAAGGAGATTATATAATCAACCAGTTTTTGTGCTACGGGAATTTCTTTTTCGGGATCTTCGCTCAGTGAAACGCGGATGGTATCGCCTATACCTTCGGCTAAGAGGGCTCCAATGCCTACGGCTGATTTTACACGTCCGTCTTCTCCGTCGCCGGCTTCGGTTACACCCAAATGCAGCGGATAAGCCATTCCGGCTTTATCCATTCCGGCCACCAGCAGGCGCACGGTTTGTACCATAACCAAGGTATTGGATGCTTTGATAGAAATAACAATACGGTCAAAATTTTCGTCACGGCATATTTGCAGGAACTCCATGCAAGAGGCCACCATACCTTGCGGCGTGTCGCCATAGCGGCTCATGATACGGTCGGAAAGGGAACCGTGGTTTACGCCGATGCGGATAGATGTATCGTGTTTTTTACAGATGTCGAGTAAAGGCAACAGGCGTTGGCGTATTTTGTCTATTTCCTGCTGATATTCTTCGTCGGTATATTGTAATTCGGCAAAGGTTTTAACGCTGTCTACAAAGTTTCCGGGATTGATACGCACTTTTTCCACGTATCGGGCAGCAACTTCCGCGGCAGCGGGATTAAAGTGTATGTCGGCAACCAATGGTGTATTATATCCTCGCTTTACCAGTTCTTCCTTGATGTTTTTGAGGTTTTCGGCTTCGCGAACGCCTTGGGCGGTAAGGCGAACGAGTTTTCCTCCGGCTTCGACAATGCGGATGGCTTGTTCTACGCTACCTTCGGTATCCATGGTAGAAGTGTTGGTCATGGATTGTACGCAAATGGGATTATCGCCTCCCATTTTCAATATTCCTATTGGGACTTCCAATGATTTACGTCTATTATAACGGAGGTTTGATTTTTTATTTTCCATCGATTTTCATTTTTCTAAATACAAAAGACACGAAAACGCAAAGTTATAATTATTTGCGTTTTCGTGTCTCAAATATACATTTAATTCGTCCGACGATCTGAATATTATTGTTTTATAATTTTATATTTCTTTCCTGCAATTTCTATAAAATATAAGCCGTTTGAATAATTAGAAATATTTATTACCGGTAATTTTTCGTATCGCAACAAAATACCATCCGCATTATAAATTTTCACATCAGAAACTTCATTTTCACCCGTTATATTTATAATTCCTCTTGTCGGATTAGGATAGATAGCCACCAAATTATCCAGTATTGCGTTTACTCCTGACATAATTATATCGTCCGGATACATATATTGAAGCGTTGCAGATATTTTTTCCATATCTGAATCTGTATAACTACCATAACTAACTGAATAATTTGCAATGTAGTTTCTTGTGCTGGCATTGTACCACGTATATATGGTATCCGAAAGGATAAAAATAGGTATAGCTCCACCGCCGAAATCATAACTGTACATATAATCATAAACTGTTTTTACCCGCAACACATTATCAATCGTACCTAAAGGGAGTATTAGACTTCCGTAACCATCAGCTTTAATCTTCGTAGTTCCATCTACAATAAAAGTTTGCGCCATCCCTAAATTTGTAATTGTTCCTGCAAATGTTTCATTATACTCTTGGGTATAAGTTAAAGGAAACTTTAAAAATTCCCTGGCATCTGTATAGGAGGTCAACATCGCAGTAGGCAAAATGAGCTTATCAAAAGAAAGGCTGGTTGAAGTGGCCGTATAGAATGATTCCGCAGTAATTCCACTTTCTGTCTGAACGCATACAAGATTGGAAGCAGATGATGGTTGTGTAGATTCGGTAACACTTACGAATCCAATCTCTGTTAAGATCGCATCTTCTATCATAGATATATCCCATTCCTGATTTGCTCCGCCAAAAGACAAATTCAGATTTTCTACTTTATCTGTTACATAATAGCGATAGGTATCGCCAATACGAGGCGTGCTTGTTTCGTTGGTTAAAGTTATTTGCGCGTATATACCGGATATGGATAACGCGCTACAAATTATTAGTAAAATTTTTCGCATAGGTTTTTGTTTTATAATATTTAAATTATCATCTTATTTTTTCGTTTCAAAAACCAAAAGAAGCCGGTAATTATATTCGCCGTTTGATTTTAGATCGGATAATGAATATGAGGTATCTTATTCAAGTAGTATTTTGTATATATCGGATCTATTGCCATTTTGTATGTTAACAACAAAAACATCGGGATACAAATTTATATAATTTATGTTACTTAAAATATCTTCTCCGGCTATTTTTCCCCATAGGTTAAAACGATAAAAGAAGCCGACGCGGGGTATTCAATATGTTTTATGCTTAAAATTCAAGGTTGCGCAGAAACAAGATTTCCAGACAATCTTGAATAATTATTGTTTTCGGATTAACGAAGTATTCACATTCAAACCGTCTTCTACTTTAATAATATATAATCCATGGGTATAGTTTTTCATGGACAGTATATTGTTTCCGGTGGTTAGTTTTCCGGCATAAAGTATTTTTCCGGTTAAGTCGTACAGGCAATAAGTGGCATTTGCAGTTGTTTCTATGTTCAAGATGTCGGTAACTGGATTGGGATAAATAGCAAAAGGTTTGTTTTTGACTGGTTCAACATCTACCGTTTCACATCCTTCCCAAGGGTTGCCTATCTGCTCAAAATAGGAATTAAAGGTATTGGCCAGGTCATAACCGTTGGAAGAATCCCAGTTTACAGACCAGGTCATGACACCACGTAAATTAGGGTATCCGGATGGTTTTTTCAGTACATAGGAAATATCCGCGGGTTTTGTTCCGGTAATTAAATATTGCATGGCTTTTTTGGCTTCGGTCATCGACACGGCATTTCCTCCCGCACCCACACAGGCTGGAATACCAATGGCCACCTGATCTTCTCTCAAAGCAGGAAAAGTGGTTCCACAATTCGGAAATCCTTGTAGCAACATTTCCGTCATGGCCACCAAATAACCAGCCGTACCGGGAATGGCATTATTGCCGTAAAGATCATTGGAGCTTCCTGTATTATATAGTTGCACATGCAGCACGGTTAATTTATCTCTCAGGCCATAAATAAGCGCCATATATGCGGGAGCTGTACCTTGACCTATTCCGAATTGGACATAAGCTGTTTCGGGTGCCATGGTCAGAATGAAATTATCTCCGTAGTGATTGCATATTTCGCGGATGCCATCTATCATGAATTGGGCATTGGCACTCGGAGTGATAAAAGAGTTAGCGGCTGTTCCGGCCGAAGTTCCTTCAAAATCAATATCCAAACCATCAAATCCGTATTTATCAATAATGCCGATAACGGAATTCACAAATTTGGTTTTGTCGCTTTCGGAGTTTACATGGATAATACCGTTTTGCCCGCCCAACGACAGGTTTATCTTTTTACCCTTGGCTTGCATGGTTCTAATATCGGCAATAAAAGCGGCATCATTGGCATAAATGGAATTATCGAGGTAAAAGGTAATTACAGCACGGTCAGACGCGTCTGTTTCGCCAAACGATACGTTAAGGAAATCATAGGCTTCATTTACCTGGGTAAGTTTTAATCCGTTGGCGGTACCATTATTAAAATTGTGCCAATAGCCTATAATGAGGTGCTTTCTGAGACAGGCTACACGGGTATAATCATCATTACCTCCGGTGTCACCTCCGTCATCGCCGCCACCGCTTTCTCCGCAGTTGCGCACAAATTCCCATAAAGTCGCCCAGGTTTCTGGACTTGTACCCACCGGGGCCCAAGTGCCCTGAATTAGTTTGTATATTTTGCCATTGTAGGAAACTTCAACACCGGGTTCTTCATTGTAAACATTGTAAGCCTTGTTTGGATCCCAAGCGGTAACATCACAAGTAGAAAAAATGTTGGTATTTTTCTCGGAAAGATTTTCTTGTTTTGCATGCGACGGCACAAACATAAGAATTGCCGTCAGCAAACATGCACAAAACATGCTTGATTTTTTCATGAGTTAGTAGGTTTAAGGTTAAGTCTTTTTTTAAAAGACTTTGGTTTTCAGTTGGTAAAAATAGATTTCTCATCTCAATTGAGCAACTTTTCAACAAAAAAAGATTTCAGAAAGAATAAAATCTATATACAAATCAACATGATAGCTGTTTGAAAACCACGAATAAATGAGCAAAGAATCATTTTAAAAATATTCTATTATTTCTTGTATAAATCAAAGAAAATTCTTATTTTGCATGAAATTTATATGTACTATATATGGAATGGTTTAACACCTTGGAACCGCTATTGAAAATCTATTGGGTTATAGCGGGCGTTGCTTCTTTAATTTTTATTATTCAAATGATTATGACCCTTATAGGGGTTGACGCTTCAGATGGTTTGAGTGTTGACTTCGATGCGGATGTCGACGCTCATGGCCCGTTTCAATTCTTCTCTTTGCGAAACCTGATCAACTTCTTTCTCGGTTTCGGTTGGGGAGGCATTTGTTTTTATGAGATATTTGACTCTAAGGTTTTAGTGAATATCTTCGCTTTTGCAACGGGAGCTTTATTTGTCGCGATCTTCTTTGTGATTATAAAACAACTGATGAAACTTAACCAGGATAACACTTTTAGCATAAAAGAAACCATTGGCAATCCCGCTGATGTTTATTTATCGATACCCGCAGAAAAATCGGGCAAAGGGAAGATACAAATCAGTGTAAAAGGCGCTTTTCACGAAATTGACGCCATGACGGCAGGCGAAAAAATTCCTACCGGAGGAAAAGCCAAAGTCATAGACGTTATCGATAACCAAACGGTATTAGTAAGCAAAATATAATTCAAAGTTCAATCCTGAATTAAATTCAAGACAAGATTACGCATGAACAATGCTTTCACAATAATTTAGAATATTGAACTTTGAATCTTGAATTAATTATATATTTTTTCATTCACTTTAAATTAATCTTTTTATGAGTCCTGTTTTTTTAATTTTTATTGGCGTTGTAGTCGCCTTTATCCTTATCATGTCGTTAATAGCACGTTACAAACGTTGCCCGTCCGACAAAATCTTAGTAGTATATGGTAACACGGGTGGTTCTTCTGCCAAGTGTATTCATGGTGGTGGAGCTTTTATTTGGCCCGTGATCCAAGACTATGCTTTTTTGAGTTTGATTCCGATTTCGATCGATGCAAATTTGACCAACGCGTTGAGTAAGCAGAATATTCGTGTTGACGTGCCATGTCGATTTACCGTTGGTATTTCGTCAGAAACAGAATCTATGAATAATGCGGCTGAACGTCTTTTGGGTTTAAATTCAGATCAAATTCAGGAGCTTGCCCGTGATATTCTTTTCGGACAATTGCGTTTGGTTATTGCGACCATGAGTATTGAAGAAATTAACGCCGACCGCGATAAATTTCTCGAAAGTATTTCGTCCAACGTGGAGGTGGAACTCAAGAAAATCGGCTTGAAACTGATAAATGTGAACGTAACCGACATTAAAGATGAAAGCGGTTATATTGAGGCTTTGGGAAAAGAAGCGGCAGCAAGGGCGATAAACGAAGCGAAAATATCTGTTGCCGAACAAGAAAAAATCGGTGAAACAGGAAAGGCAAACGCCGATAGGGAACGTGATACGCAAATTGCTGAAACGCTGCGCGACAGGGACGTAAAAATTGCAGTTACCAAAAAAGACAAGGAAATCAGTATTGCTCAAGCATTGAAAGATGAATCAATCGGAAAAGCGGAAGCAGAACGTGATACCCGTGTAAAAACCTCGGAAGCAAATGCCGTAGCCATTCAAGGTGAAAATACAGCGAAAATTCAAATCGCGAATTCAGATGCCGCTCGTCGCGAAAAAGAAGCGGAAGCAACAAAAGTAGCTGTTACCGCAGAAAAAGTACAACAAGCAAGAGCCTTGGAAGAATCATATCTTGCAGAGCAAAA
Source organism: Paludibacteraceae bacterium (assembly GCA_031555675.1). Taxonomy (GTDB): domain Bacteria; phylum Bacteroidota; class Bacteroidia; order Bacteroidales; family Paludibacteraceae; genus JAISJU01. The sequence continues at coordinate 5,909 of JAVBUB010000073.1, forward strand.
AGCAGAGTCGGCACGTGCAGAGCGCGAGCGTGCCACACGACAAGCCAATATTATTGTACAGGAAGAAATTGAAAAACAACGTAGGATTATCGAAGCTGAAGCCGAAGCCGAAAAAATTCGTGTTAATGCCAAAGGGGAAGCCGACGCTATTTTTGCGAAAATGGAAGCGGAAGCCAAGGGTCTCTTCGAAATATTGACCAAGCAGGCAGAAGGTTACGAAAAAATGGTAAAAGCTGCCGGTGGTAACGCACAAAGTGCTTATCAATTATTGTTGATTGAAAAACTGCCTGAATTAATCAAAACCCAGGTTGAAGCTATCAAAAATATCAAAATTGATAAAATCACTGTTTGGGATGGCGGAAACACCGGTAAAGACGGAAAAACTTCTACCGCTAACTTTATTTCAGGGTTGATGAATTCTGTTCCGCCATTGAATGATTTGTTCAACATGGCCGGAATGAATTTACCGGAATACCTGAAAGGAAAAGAAAATGCGGGTATTGAAGATGTAACCGCAGAAGAAATCAAAGAAACAAAAAGCAAGTAAGACATTAGGTCTAAATTTTTGTAGTATAGCGAAATAACTCCCGGTAATCAAGTTTGGTTATCGGGAGTTATTTTTTCTATGATTTACTCCGAACCAAATGAATTGTTTTTTTGTTTAAAATAAAAATAATTCTTATTCATCAAATGACAAAAAAATTGTTAGTCGCATTTTTGCTGGTATTTTGTGTAAGCATACAAACGGCAAAAACGAACCAGCACGTATTAAAACAATTGGCAACCAACCTGCATGGAGGTTTGGAACTGCATACTATTGGTGGTGTTACAAGTTACGGAGGATTGGTCGGTACCGGATACCAGTTTTATTTTTATAAAGACAAAGCGTACGTAAAACCCGAATTCGATTTAAAATTCGCACAATACCGATATGAGCATGATTATCACGTAAATGCCGGTTCTATAGCCATCCCGGTTACAGTAGGATATAATTTGCTTCAAACAAAACCTTTGGGAATCACTCTTTTTGCAGGCATCCGCTATGAACAATTTTTATATACGGCAAACAATAATTATCCGTATGACACCAATAATAGTCAATTTGGATTAACGCCGGGATTATCTTTCCGTTTCTTTAATAAGGTGAGTATTAATGCGAGTTATTATTATGGACTGACATCATTATATAAAGATGGAAGTGGAAAAATTTCTTCATTTAATTTCTCATTCAATTTTTAAATGAATAAACATGCGTCAATTCAAATTAAATTGTATTACTTTGAACAAAAACACTAACACATATACCTAAAAACATGAAGACTTATTTTATTTCCATTGCCATATTATTTACCTTTGTAACAACAAGTATGGCACAAGCTCCCGCAGCAAACGACACAATACAGACCACAGAAAATCAGGTTACTACACAACAAAATAACGAACCGCAACAAGTTCAACCAACAGAAACCTCAGTAACAAAACAACATCATTTCGACAGAAGTAAATTAGTAATCGGTGGTTCTTTCGGATTGGCTATTAATAATGATTACATGTCGGTTAATGTTTCTCCGCAATTAGGATACGCTTTTAACAGGTTCTTTACAGCTGGTGTAGGCATAAGCTACAACTATTATAATTATTCGGATATAAACACAACCTTCAACTATGCGGGATTAAACGTATACGGAAAGGTTAATCCCATCCGCTTTATCGCCATACAGGTGCAACCTGAAGTGTATTACATGTGGGGAGATTATTCGAACCATTCGAAAACAAAGGTTATACCATGCGTGTTGGTTGGAGCCGGATTTACCGTTCCTACAGGCAGAAGTGGAGGATTCAGCGCTATGATTTATTATGATGTGGTTCAATACAAATCGGATGGCATCAATTATTCTCCTTATGGAGACCAGTTGGTGTATTCTATAGGGTATACATTTGGGTTTTAATTACCTCTCTCCACAAGAGAGGGGAATGTGAGATGCGAGAATTTGCTCTTTAATCTTCATTTTAAATTATTCCTTATAATACTTAATAGATTTTGAAATCAGAGTTCCCTCTCTTTGGGAGAGGGCGGAGAGAGAGGTCAATAATATATCCAAAGCAGCACCGGTTTCTCCACATTTTTAAGTTTCTTGTCGAGATATGTCATGGTAGCATCGCCTGTAACCGGACAGCCAAAGCTGTATCCTAAAGGTAAATGATCCGGGTAAATTTCTGTTTCGGGGATAGGTTCATGAGAATGGAGCACCACAATGCGTTTGTAAGCATTATTATTGGTTGATTCCAATCCGTGCATTTTATAATGCACATTAATACCCCATTGACTATAGGAACGGATGCCTAGTTTATACTTTCCCAATGAAGTAAGACGACTCCCTTCCGCATTGCTGAATAGCGGTTGCGCTACAGTACTCCAATTATCTTCCTTTCCACATCCATGAGCGCATAAGGCTCTATGATCTATTTTTTCATCATTGAAATTCCACACAAACATGCGATACTTGCCCGAGTGTATTTTCATATCAATAAGAATACAAAAATCGGTAT
>JAVBUB010000069.1:0-45815 GCA_031555675.1 Paludibacteraceae bacterium
AGCCTTTTTACAAGCAGTAGCAGGAAATCAACTAGAGTCCGAAATAATGAAGAAAAAAAGAGTGAGGTTAACCTCACTCTTTTATTATGTGGATCGAAATCTTAAATAACACATATGATATAAAGTGTTGAAATAAAGGGGGATCCAAACATTAACAAGCATAGCACCTTAACATAAAAAAAGATTTTTTCACAAAAAAGTTCTATTTTATATTATTATTCTTGTTACTTTTATCATAACACTAGATCACAATAAAATGAATTCACACAAATTGAAACCGAAAAGGATAAGACGGACCAAGGAAGCACTGGAAAATGAGATTTGGAGTGCTCTTGAACGAGAAATTGTAAAAAAAGGGTTCAATAATATAACGCTTACTGGCTTAGCCCAGGAGGCAAAAATAGAACCACCTGTTATTTATAATCGATTTTCTGATATAGATGACTTATTAGAAAAATATGTCCGGAAATATGATTACTGGCTTAGTGACCTTGTAAAATTTAATAAAGATGAGCATCCAAAAGAGAATTACAAAAGGCTTTTAACCAACCTGATTAAAGAACTATATGATAATAAAATAATGCAACGGGTTCTTTTATGGGAAATTGAAGATACCCACGAAATTACACGTCGTATAGCCTTTAAACGTGAATTTGATGCAGAACCATTGGTGCGTTATCATTATGAACAATTGGGCTATACAGGCTTTAACTTTAATGTTGCCAGTTCTTTATTGATTTCAGGTGTTTATTATTTAATTTTGAGAAAGCAGGTTTCTACGTTTGGACTTGTAGATTTTGACACGGAAGAAGGTAAAAAACTTATGATTGAAACTGCAGAACATATGATAGAGAAGTTATTCTCAAAACCGGAGAACTCAACCCTTGAAATAGCCAAAAATTTATTGAAAAACGGGATTGATAGAAAAATTATTCAAGATTCTGTAGGAATTTCAATGGCAGAAATAGAACATTTGGAATTAGAGCTTAAAGCCAAATAACGGAATAAAGTATTATTCTTAAATTCTAAAAGCTATAATTTTACGCGTAAAATTATAGCTTTTATGCATTAAATAAGTATATTTTCTGAGGTTGTTCAACTTCCCGGACATATTTTTAAACATAAACATGACGGATTTGTTATAATTAATATATTTTTAAACCTGACCTATCATGAAAACCTTAGTTATCGGAGCTTCCGAAAAAATCGAACGATATTCGAACAAAGCAATCAGAAGACTTTTAAGTTTTGGACACGAAGTAAAAGCTTTGAGTTTAAGACCCGGAAAAATAGAAAATGTAGAATTTGATACCGAAAGAATATTAATTCCGGATGTTCATACAGTAACTATATATGTAGGACCCGATAATCAGCTTCCTTATTACGATTACATTGAAGACCTGAATCCCAAACGCGTTATTTTTAATCCCGGCACCGAAAATCTTGAATTAGAAAGGAGATTAAAGAAAAAAGGAATAGAAGTAGTTGAAGCCTGCACTTTGGTAATGCTATCAACTGAACAATTTTAAATTTTGAATCAGAACGCTTCATTAAAGTTAAAATAGAAGCCATAACTTTCTTTGCCGACTCCGAAGTCTAGACGTATGTTCATCCGCGGTTGTACTTCCAATCTGTACCCTACTCCTAAGTTCGGTAACCAATGAACCAGATCAACTGGCGTATTACCAATAGACCCGCCGGCAACCCATCCTACTAAGCCATGTACACTTGGTTTTCCGCTCTTTTTGTAAAACTTATGACGATATTCGCCTATAAAAAACAACATGGATTTGTCCCGGTACTGTCCCCAATAATACCCTCTTAAATCAAAAGGAGAACCCAATTGCGACATCTCCCCGTAAGGTACATTGTTAGCCGTAAAACGTCCCCTTGCCTGCAAAGCAAGCAACTGTCCCGGTTTAAACAGCTGGATATAATCCCTGAAATCAAAAGAATAAACCTGGTAATTATTTTGCCCGCCAAGATAAGATCCGTAAAAAGAAGCACCAATTTCGGCGAACATGCCATGATAAGCATTAACGGCCAAATCTCGCGAATCATACTGAAACAATGCTCCTAATCCCGAATTAAAAGGCTTATCATTATACTCCATAAAAGTAGGGTCACTTTCTACACCAACACTCGAATCCTTCCCCTTGGTATAATTCAAATCCAAAAGTCCACCAACAAAAAAATTCTTCTTAAATTGCCACAATCCACGCGGATTTATTTGAAACCACAACCGTTTATAAGCGGTTGAATCTTTCGATTTAGGCGTATTTAATCCATTTTCATAACCCACGCCAAAATAATTATCCGGCATATCTTTAAACCAGAAATCACCATAAATTCTCATTTTGTCATGCAACCAATAGCTGGTAAGCTTTCCCGAAAGAAAAATAGCTCCGGTAGTACTTACACCAAACATAACCGGTAAAGAAGAACGTTGTAATAACGTATCCTTCTTATCCGTGCGAAAAGATGTCAAAACCCCACCTGCCAAAGAAAGGCCCAGTTCTGGAGTATATCCGGGTCCGGCTACAGGAGAAAACATCCATTTTCCTTCACGGATCTTTTCTTCTTTTTTCTCTGTGCGAATTTCTTTTTTCAGCTCCCTCTTTTCTTTTTTGGTCAGTGTATCCGGATTTGCATTCAACGGAATTTCCTGAGAAAAAACAGCTGTCGAAAAAAATATGGTATTTATTAATATAAACCGGAGTTTTGGCATATTTCTCATGCGTTTTTAGTCTACATAAACCGATAATTAGCTGTTAGCAAAAACTGTGTCCGCTTCCCGAAAGTTCCCATTTCGGTACGGAATTGCCAATGCTTGTTATGTTGATACTGGAATCCAACAATTAAATTCCAATATTGTGACACTTCTTTATTTAATTTATAATGAATAGTATGATCGCCGGCAGTTTGCAGTTCAGAAATCATTTCATCTTTCTTGCTTTCCACTTTTTTCTGTTCAGCAGGTCCTAAGCCATCATACCAATTATTAATTTTATCAATCATAGCACTTGTAGCGTCTCCACCAAACACATCACTTAATTTTATTTCTCCTTCGGTATCATTCTGTACATTTTGGTAAAAAGGTCCGGCCCAAACACCTATATTTCTATCCGGATGATCCGAAAATTGAAAAAAATGCCCAAACCTCATCGAAAGGTTCATAGCAGGAACAGGCTTTGTAAGCTGTTTAAATTTTACCCAGTTGAAATTGGCATCGGCGCTAATAAAAACAGGCCCTATAGCACCGGCAGCAGTAGCTCCTACCCCAAAATTAACCCCATGAAAATGCTGGGTTGTTTTAATATCAGGCTTTACTACCTGCACAGAAGTAATGGTTGTTCCATAACCTATCAATCCATATAAATTTAAAAACGGGAATATCCAAATATCAGGACGAACGGTAGCTGCGTTGGTAACTCCTTCTACTGTACCGAATTCAATAAAATCGATATCCTGTAATTCGCTATCATCAATTCCCAGCTGAATTCCCGAAATATTGTAATTCTGTCTTTGATAATAATAAGCGGGCATTACCCCGAAAGGATAAGGAATATCTATTCCTTTTTTGTAAGCACCCTTCCCCAATATGGGGAATATATGTTTATAATTGACATTTTTCAAACTATCTCTATAAGCCTCTTTTCGAGAGCCTACCTCAACTGTAGCATATTGCGCGTAAGAACATACACTAAACATTGCCAACAAAAAGAAAAAAGTTATTTTCTTCATAATTAAAAAATATATGTTTGTTATATTTCTTTAAACAAAATATGTTGGAGAAAGTTTCGATATTGCCAAATTTTATACAAATATTAATATTTTATTTCAGCCTTATTGTAAAATTTAAAATCCCCACAAAAACAATGGCCAGTTGTTCCAGTGGGGAGAAATAATTACCTTTAAAAGAGATAATCTTGTTTATCTTTTTTTTCGGAAAAATTCCTTTATAATTTCCGCGCATTCTTTTTCCATAATACCCGAAATCACTTCTGTTTTTGGATGTAAAGCATGGGGAGCAAAAAAAGAATAACCTCTTTTTTCGTCTTTAGCACCATATACAATTTTTGAAACCTGAGACCAACCCAAAGCGCCGGCACACATTACACAAGGCTCCAGTGTAACATAAATAGTACAATCTTTCAAGTATTTCCCCCCCATGTAATTGGAAGCCGAAGTAATGGCCTGCATTTCGGCATGAGCCGTTACATCAATCAACTGTTCCGTTAAGTTATGTCCACGCGCTATAATCTGGTTATTATATGCAATAATACATCCAATAGGTACCTCTCCTTTTTCGAGCGCTTTCTGCGCTTCAACAAGGGCTTGTTTCATAAAATATACATCATCCATTATAAGCATAGTTTAAAGTGATTATCTGATGTTATGCCTTTGATATTACGATACTCCAAAATTCAGAGATCAATACATATCGCAAAGCAAATATCTATTAATATCATTAGTGATTAATAAACAAAGTTAACAGTTTCATCTTTCTGTTTAAATTTTTGTTGAAAACTTATTAAAAATAAATGACAAAAAATGAAAATTCGATTTGCATTGTTCAAATAGCATTTGTATTGTTTTCCGTTTTCTTATATCAAAATTAGTTAACCATTTTTTTCGGGAAAGAAATCAACCCTTTTTATACAAAATAAACAGGTGCATAAAGTAAAAAAGTTTTAACTTTGTGTCTTATTAACCGATTGTTGATAAACTATTTAATATTTTGATCTATAATAACATAAATTATTAATAAAATATTAATTTCTATTTTTTCGGTTTAATAACTTAAGATGCAAGAAAAAAACAGAAAAGTTATCAATACTTTCAACATCCTATCATTATCATTTTTTTATTTTTTAAAAATTGAAAAAGAAATATAATATAGATAACCTTTGATTAAGCTGTTAAAAAATGATATACGATAAAATAAAGTCTTTTATAAAACCTTTACTTCATAAAAAATTTATGTTGAATAATGAATTATTCTTTAGATCAATTTATGCTGTGTTTTATAGAGGAAATAAATATAAATGCGTTATTTGTAATAGTAACCTTAATAGGTTTATACCACAGGAAGATAATGAATTGATGTGTCCGAAATGCGGTAGCCTGAAAAGAGACCGGAGATTATATTTTGCTTTAACTGATGACTATTTAAACAAAAATATAAAAATATTAGACTTTTCTCCATCCAGATGTTTATACAGAAAATTAAAATCAGATAAACAGATCGAATATATTAGCACTGCTTATGCAGGTAATTTCTTTTCAGATAAAAACGAAGATATAACTTGCATTAACGAACCCAATGAAACTTTTGATTTAATTATATGCTATCATATTTTAGAACATATAGAAAATGACGTAACTGCTATGTCTGAATTATATAGAATACTAAAACATAATGGACGTTGTTTAATACAAACACCATTTAAAGAAGGAGATATTTATGAAGATCTTTCTGTTATAACTGAGGAAGAAAGAACAAAGCATTTTGGTTTAAGTGATCATGTGCGTATATATTCTGTTGATGGCTTGTGTAAAAGATTAGAAAGTGTTGGTTTTATTGTAAAACCTCAATTATATACAGAAGATAATTATTACGGATTTAAAAAAGAAACTATATTACTTTGTACAAAGTAAATTTATAATATGAGAATACTCGATTTATCAAAAGGTTTTGTTGATGAACCCATTCCTGAAGGAATTAATATGGTAGACGAAATAAATCGTTTACGGACAGAAAAAAATGCTGTTATAATGGCACACTATTACCAGACAGGAGATATACAGGATATTGCCGATTTTGTAGGTGATAGTCTGGCGTTGGCTCAATGGGCATCCAAAACAACAGCAGATATCATAGTGGTTTGTGGTGTACATTTTATGGGAGAAACAGCTAAAATTTTATCCCCGGATAAAAAAGTACTTGTTCCCGATCTTAATGCTGGTTGTTCACTAGCCGACAGTTGTCCTGCCGGTAAATTTGAAAAATTTGTCAAAGAACATCCCGGTTACAAAGTTATTTCATATGTAAATACTACAGCTGCTGTAAAAGCTCTCACGGATGTAGTAGTAACCTCTACAAACGCGAAACAAATAGTAGAAAGTTTTGACAAAGATGAGAAATTAATTTTTGGTCCCGATAGGAATTTAGGAAATTATATCAACAGTGTTACCAACAGGAATATGTTACTTTGGGATGGAGCCTGCCATGTTCACGAACAATTTTCGTTGGAAAAAATACTGGAGTTGAAAAAACAATATCCTGATGCTTTGATATTGGCACATCCCGAATGTAAGAAAGTAATATTAAATATTGCCGACTTTATAGGCTCTACTGCTGCTTTATTGAATTTTACCACTAAAAGTAATAGTAAAACATTTATTGTGGCCACAGAAAGCGGTATTTTACATGAAATGCAAAAAAGAAATCCCGGTAAAACATTTATTCCTGCACCACCGAATGACAGTACTTGTGCTTGTAACGAATGTAATTTTATGAGGTTAAATACGTTGAAAAAATTATATAATTGTTTGAGATTTGAACAACCCGAAATTTTAATAGAAGAATCGTTAAGGGTAAAAGCAAAGGAACCTATTTTAAAAATGCTGGAAATTTCTGAAAAATTAGGATTATAAAATAAAATCAATTGAATGGATAGAACTTTTTCTCCAAATATTTCGGAAAAAAACTGTTTTGATTTTCTACGGTTTGTTTTTGCATTTTCTGTTTTTTGCTCACATTTTGGCGATCTAACTCTTATTCCTATACAATGGCCTATTTCTGCCTCTGTAGGAGTTGCCGGATTTTTTATTATCAGTGGTTTCTTAATTATGAGGAGCTACTATAAAAGTTCCGGTTTGTTTGATTATGTATTGAAAAGAATTAAACGCATAGTTCCTGCTTATTTTTTAGTTGTTATTGGTTGTGTACTTTTTTTATCATTCATTGGTTCATTGTCTTTTAATGAATATTTTTCTTCAAAAGAACTTTATAAGTATTTAATTGCAAACTTGAGTTTTCTAAATTTTATTCATCCTACCTTACCGGGAGTTTTTGAATCAAATTACTATCACGCTGTTAACGGTTCTTTGTGGACTATTAAAATAGAATTGTCGTTATATGCTTTTATTCCTTTTTTAGCGCTCTTTATAAAACGAAAACCAATTAAAGTTTTTTTATTGGTTTATTTTTTGTCTTTTATTTTTTTTAGTGCTGCTACTTATTTTTCTGATAAGTTTGATAATGAGTTTCTTTCAATTTTGAGAAGACAATTTTTTGGTCAGGTTATATATTTTATATCCGGAGTAATTTTATTGTTTTATTTTGATGAAATCAAAGCCAGAATTAAGTTTATTCTTCCCATTGCTGTTTTAGCCATAATTTTAAAATATTATACTGCTCATTGGATTATGGATTTATTTTTTCCATTCAGTCTTGCCACAGTAATCATATGGTTTGCCTATTATTTTAAAAAATTGTCTGTTTTTTCCAAATACGGGGATTGTTCTTATGGATTTTATTTGTTTCATTATCCTACCATTCAAATATTCATAAATTTAGGTTGGTTCAAACAGAATCCTATTCTTTTGTTTATTGCCTGTTTTTTTATTATTTTACTTTTTTCTTTTCTTTCCTGGCATTTATTGGAGAAAAAATTTCTTAAAAGAAAGTTTTTATCTGATAATGTAAATATAAAATAGCACTTATATTATAAATGGAACCGAAAAAATATGAATATATTGATAGTTTAAGAGGCGTTGCCATATTATTGGTATTGGCTATTCATGTAGGACAACATGGAGAATCATTAATGGAAATAGCACCTTTATTTGATAAATTCAGATTTGCCGGACATTATGGCGTTCAACTTTTTTTCTTGCTTAGTGCCTATACTTTAATGCTATCAAACCAAAGCAGGCAAGGAGAGAGTTTTATTACTCGTAATTTTTTTATCAGGAGAGCATTTCGTATTATACCCATGTATTATTTTGCATTGATTTATTATACGATTGATTCTATTTTTTTTGCTCCTTACTTTTCTATACAAGAAAATATGAATGAAGTAATATTTTCTGATGTTATGAAAAATATATGTTTTCTGAATAATTTTTATCCTACAATGCCTTATTATGTTCCCGGAGGATGGTCAATAGTAGCTGAAATTTCTTTTTATTTATTATTACCTTTTATTTGTAGATATATTGTTGATATTAATAAAGCAATAATACTTTTTATTACATCACTAGGTATTTCATGTGTTTTTTCAATTTTATTTTTTAATTTTCATCCTAATTCTCTTATTTTATATTTTTCTTTTCCAAATCAATTTTTTGTTTTTGTAATGGGAATACTTGTATTTTACCTTATGAATTGGAGAAAAAATTCACTTAATAAATTTCTTTTTGTAATACTGTTGCTCGTAATATCATTGTATATTTATTTTATACCAGATAAAGTTATAATAGATTGCCTTAGAGCTAGTTTTATATTGTTCTTGTTTATTTTAATTATTTCCAAAAAACAATATAAAATAATAGTCAATTCGTTCTTTTCTTTTGTAGGTAAAATAAGTTATAGCATGTATCTGATTCATTTTGGAGTTTTATATTGGATGAGCAGGTTAAATTTTGTTGATTTTTTGCCTTGTACCAGTAAATTTTTATGTATTAGTAATTATTTTGTGCGTTACATAGTAACATTTTTAATTTCCGGTATACTATCTTATATAACTTATCAATATGTTGAGAAATTTTTCATGAAGAAAGGAAAAAAAATTATACAACTAATAAAATGAAAAAATATCTGATTTTGATAAGATCTTATTGGTATTATATTGCTATGTTTATTGTTATAATAATTTACCTGTTTTTCCCCGGTAATAACCTTTCTATAGATTCTTTTGAATATGGCTGTAATGTAAAATACGGAGAAGATCTTTTTTTACCTCACCATTTATTTTATAGTTTTTTTAATTATTTATTGTATGATTTTGTAATCCGTTTTATTCCATCTATTGATGCATTAAAATTTATGCAATTTGTAAATGGCATATTTGCTTTGCTTAGTTTGATACTATTTCATAAAATAATAACAAAAAAAACAAACGACAAGGAAAAAGCCAATAGCTGGACATTTTTTATAGCAAGCTGTTTTGGTGTAATGAGATTTGCGGTAAATGTAGAAACATATATTATTCCTATTTTTTTCTCTCTTTTATCTTCTTATTCTTATTTAAACTATTTAAAAACAAGAAGGAGCAGGTATATATTATTTTGTAGTATTGCTGCTTCTGTAGCCTGTTTATTTCATCAAATACATTTATTTTGGGGAATAGGATTGTTTATCGGATTGTTGAGGACAAAAAAAATCAAAAACATATTACTGTTTTTGATTCCTACATTTACTGTTTTAATTGCTTATTCAACTGTTCTTACATGCTATATTCACATTCCATTTTCTATTGAAAACCTGATAACTTATCTGGCCGATTACTATTATTCAAATGATGCCGATATACATATCGGATCTGTTAACTTTATACTTACACCTATTAGCTTTTTCAGAACATTTTTTCAGGTACATGGTAATATTGTCAATATATTGCAATTGGTACCTGCTTTTTATGCGATTATTCCGGTTGCTGCTGTTTTTTTAGGAATATCTCTCTACAAGATGAAAAGTATAAGGTTTAAGAAACCAAATTTTCAATATGCCGATTTTGAGTTTACTCACTTTATTATTTTTATACTTCAATTAGCTTTTGCCTTTTTTTCCCATGGCAATGCCGAATTTATGGTTATGTTACCATTTCTGATACCGTTTTTTATTTATGTTTTTGCTGATTTCAATAATAAATTCATTACCTATATGGCTTTTGCCATGTTGATATGGAATTTTTGTTTTGCTATTTTTCCCGACAATCATTTTAATTATCAGAATAATGAAGGACTGATATCAACAATAGAAGAAAATCCTGATAAGATTTTCTTCCTTAAAGAAAAAAGCCTTATTGCAGGCCGGCTTTATTACGAAAGAGGCAAGAAGGAAAGATATAGATTATTGGATGATAGCGATACAACTGCTATTAAGAGTTTTATAAAAGAAAACAAAGTTTTTTATACGGATGTATTGACCAAAAAAATGCCTTTTAGCAGAGGACATATTGCCTGTCCTTCCGATTACAGCAATATTATTTTTGTCCGGAATATAAAACACATCCATTCAGATTTAGGTGGTTTTTATGTCGACGAAATTAAATTTAAAGAATAAAGTTACTGATTATCCTTTACCTTACTAGCTTCTACCCATTTATATAATTTATCCGAAGGACGTATTTTTTCTTTCAACGGAATAGAAAATAACTGACCTTTTACAGCTTCTTGTGCGGGTTTATAATCAACCTGCATTTCGGTAATAGTAGTTTCGATTACACCCGTAGTTGGACCCATAATAACAATTTCGTCTCCTACTTTAACAGATTGCGTTTCTACCAAAAATTCGGCCACACCAATATTAGAAAAATATTTCATGCCTTTTGCCACATACACTTTTTTGTGAGTAGCTTCAGAACCGTAATTAGCACTCCATTCGCCTAATCGTTGACCAAGATAATAACCATTCCAGAATCCACGGTTGAAAACTTTTTGTAATCGATTGTTCCAGTTTTCTATTTTTTCCTCAGTAAAGATGCTATCAATATGTGAATTAATTGCTTCGTTATAGCATTCGCAAGTCGTTTTTACATATTCGGCGCTGCGAGCTCGACCTTCTATTTTAAACACGCGTACACCCGAATCAATCATTTTGTTAAGGAAATGAATGGTTTTCAAATCCTTGGGCGACATGATGTATTGATTATCAACTTTTAATTCTACATTTCTTTCATCGTCGGTTACCGTATAACCATGTCGGCAAATTTGCATACAGGCGCCGCGATTGGCCGAAGCATTCATTTCATGAAGACTCAGGTAACATTTTCCGGAAATAGCCATACACAAAGCGCCATGGCAAAACATTTCGATGCGGATTTGTTTACCTTTTGGCCCGCAAATGTTTTCCTCCGTAATTTGTTTATAAATATGAGCTACCTGGTCTAAATTCAACTCCCTGGCCAATACTACCACATCGGCAAATTGTGCGTAAAATTTTAATGCTTCGATATTTGTAATATTCAATTGAGTAGAAAGATGAACTTCCACCCCTACCCTATTTGCATAAGTCATGGCAGCTACATCAGAGGCTATAATGGCCGAAATACCCGCTTCTTTTGCCGTGTCAATGATTTCCCGCATCAAATTGAGGTCTTCATCATATACAATGACATTGAGCGTTAAATAGCTTTTAATATTGTTTTCATTACAAATGGAAACAATATTTCTTAAATCTTCGTTGGTAAAATTATTGGACGAGCGACTGCGCATATTCAATTTTTCTATGCCGAAATAAACTGAGTTTGCTCCACCTTGTATAGCTGCCATTAGAGATTCATAAGAACCCACAGGAGCCATTATTTCAAAATCTGTTCTGTTCATTTAATCTAAATTCAAATTTGTATAGCTTAAAGGACAGCTGCCGACACAGCTTGGCGTATTTTTTCAAGTTTAGCCATAAAACTACTATCTTGACGTACTATTTGCATATTATATTTTGTTTGAAGGTTGATAAGTGAGTAAGCCGGAATATTCAATGCAGCTTCAAACATCATTGCTGTTGTTGGTGTAACAGCTCTGCGCTCGTTGAGTATATCATTCAAAATTTTGTATGATATTCCCATTTGTTTAGCCAAAACACTTTGAGAAATTTTTCTATATTCGATTTCATCTTTCAACACTTCGCCCGGGTGTGTGGGTGTAAACCCAAATCTTATATTTGTCATAATTACTTTATTTATAGTGGTTAGACAATTCTATGATATTACATATTGTTACAACTGTTTCGGAAACTACTTTGACGGTTTTAATTTCTATGCGGTATTGGTTGTTTACTCTAACAGATTCTAAACCGTCTTTATTGCCAATTAATTTTTCGTAACACAAAGAATTGTATAAAAAAAGATCTTCTATTATTTCAACCGATGCAAGAATATCAATCGTTTTTCGGTATTTATTTGCAATTTGTGGTTGAAAACGATATTTTTTATCAGTTGTTTTGCCAGTATCATACAATTCTTCTAAATATTTTTTATCAAACTTTATTTCCATATAAGTTTTTTAGACTAAAAACAAAGGTACTATATTTTTTAAATATCCACAAATAAAGTGGAAATTTATTTCTTTTTATAAAATTTTAGTCGTATACAAGCTGAAATTTTTAAATAAATAAAATTTATAAGAAATACCTTATTTACGTGATTTTCTTTCTGAATCCTTAATTAAAACAACTATCTTTGCACAATAAATCAGCATTCTACCCGTGATAATTAATAACATACAATTTGGAAAATACCCTTTGTTGCTGGCACCGATGGAAGATGTTACAGACCCTGCTTTTCGCCAGTTTTGCAAGCAATTTGGTGCCGACATGGTATATACCGAATTTATTTCTGCCGACGCACTCATCAGGAGTGTTGCACGTACGGAACGAAAGCTGACTATTTACGATGAAGAACGTCCTGTTGCCATACAACTTTATGGACGCGAACCCGAAGCTATGGCAGAGGCTGCACGAATTGCCGAAAGCGCTCATCCCGAAATTATTGATATTAATTTTGGATGTCCGGTAAAAAAAGTAGCAGGAAAAGGCGC
Source organism: Paludibacteraceae bacterium (assembly GCA_031555675.1). GTDB lineage: Bacteria > Bacteroidota > Bacteroidia > Bacteroidales > Paludibacteraceae > JAISJU01. The sequence goes on from JAVBUB010000069.1 coordinate 12,769, forward strand.
TGGTGCCGGAATGCTGAGGGATATACCCAAGATGTTGAAAATAACATCTGAAGTAGTGAAAGCCGTTAAAACGCCTGTTACTGTAAAAACACGTTTAGGTTGGGACGAAGACAATAAAATTATTACCCAAATCGCCGAACCGTTGCAGGATTGCGGTATTGCGGCATTGGCCATACATGGGCGCACGCGTTCCCAGATGTACAAAGGAGATGCCGACTGGAGATTAATAGGCGAGGTAAAAAATAATCCACGTATACATATCCCTATTATTGGGAATGGCGATGTAACAATTCCCGAACGGGCTAAAGAATGTTTTGAACAATATGGTGTTGACGCTGTTATGATAGGACGTGGTTCCATTGGAAAGCCCTGGATTTTCAGAGAGATAAAACATTACCTGGAAACAGGAGAAAAACTTCCGGCTTTTTCATTCGATTGGCAATTAAATGTGTTGAAAAAATATATAGAAGAGAGTATCAAATGGCTCGAAGACGAAAGGAAAGGCATTGTACATATACGGAGACATTTGGCTGTAGCGCCTATTTTTAAGGGAATTCCAAATTTTAAGGAAACACGTATTGCCATGTTGAGAGCCAATACAAAAACCGAACTTTTTGAAATTTTTGAACACACAAAAACATTGGTTTAAAAACATATGAAAAAATATAAAGTATTCATAACTATATCTTTAGTAATACTTCTTGGCGGTGGTTTTTTTATCTATCATTATGATAATATATTTAAGCCAAAATGGGAAATAGTAGATGAATTGGACGGAAATATTTTTCCTTCCGTTATTTTGTCATTGGCAAGTACCAATTATTCTATTATTGAGCCTGTGGATAACGCAGCATTGGGGAATAGAAAATCAAGCTTTTCTATTAAAATTCAAAATCCCGCAGATAATTCAAAATTCCGCATTCAGCTCAACGAAAGCGAATTTTATAACGCTACTGTAACTGAATTTGAATTAAAAGAAAAAGGAAAAACTTATTATGTTTATCCCAATATGGTTTGGAAATATGAAGTTTTAAAATCCAATGACCAACCAACCCCTTTGGATGTTTCGGTTCAGGTATTTGTAAATAATGAAGACCTAGGTTCTGATTCCCGTACTTTTTCTGTTCGAAGCATTAATGAGTGTCTGTTGGGATATAGGGATAATAAAGGAAAATACCACGATACAGGTATATTTTTTGCCGCTTATGTCAACGAAGATTATCCCGCTATTGATAAGATATTGCGTGAAGCACTGGATGCCCGTATTGTAAAACTATTTCAGGGATATCAAACCAAGAATCCGGAGAATGTAAAAAAGCAAGTATATGCCATTTGGTATGCTTTGCAAAAAAGGAATTTCAAATATAGTTCCATATCCAAAACAAGTTTATCTTCGGATAAACTATATAGTCAACGTGTGAGAACAGTTGGCAATTCATTGGAATCTTCACAAATAAACTGCTTAGACGGTTCTGTGCTATTTGCTTCTTTTCTTCGTGCCATAAATATTGATCCTATTCTGGTTCGCATTCCCGGACACGTTTTTGTTGGTTTTTACCTCGATAAAGACCATACCGATAGAATATTTTTGGAAACAACTTTTATCGGACAAGTAGATTTGGAAGATTACCTCTCTCAGGAGCAAACCGAAGAAGCCCTTATTTATGAAATATTACCGAGTCAATCCGAGGAAGAATCGGTACAATCGGAAGAAAATCAAGATGAAATTATCGATAGTCTTGCTGTTTCGACCGTAGAAAAGATAGAGAAAAAACCAGTAACACAAAACGAGGCGTCTAAAAAAACATTTGATGTAGCCATAGAATATGCTACTAAAAAATATGAAGAACATGAAGAATTTTTCGGAACCAATAAGCCTAACTACATGTATTTGGAAATAAACAAAGATACCCGGAAAATAATTCAACCCATAGGAAAATAACGTACCGACGTAATATATTACGTCAATAAAATAAAAATATCATTTATGCATAATTTTAACCCCTGGCATCACGTTTCTCCCGGATTTTCTGCACCAGACCTAGTAAATGGAATCATTGAAATACCCAAAGGCATACGTGCCAAATATGAACTTGACAAAGAAAGCGGTTTACTGAAACTTGACCGTGTTTTGTATTCTTCCGTTTACTATCCTGCCAATTATGGCTTTATTCCTCAAACTTATTGCGAAGATCATGACCCGTTGGATATTCTTATCCTTTCGCAAATAGAGGTGGTACCTTTATGTATTGTGCCTGCAAAAATTATAGGCGTAATGAGAATGCTCGACGGAGGTGAAGCCGATGATAAGATTATAGCCGTAGCCGCAGGCGATCCAAGCATGAATCATTATAATGATATTTCGGAATTACCTAATCACCTTATTTCGGAAACTATGAGCTTTTTTGAAGATTATAAGAAATTAGAAAATAAATCTGTTGTTGTGGAAAATTTCCTGGATAAACAAATGGGTATTCAAATTCTACAAGATGCTTTTAAGCTTTATCAAGAGAAGTATGGAGCGTTACACAATTTTTTCTTTGGAGGAAGATAGATAATTTATATGTAAAAGACGCATTTTTGTTATAACAGAAATGCGTCTTTTGTATTTGAAAAAAATGTTATGGTTAATTATAAATGGATTAATTTATCCATTTTTTATTTTTAGTATCATATACCTTTGATATTCCGCCTGAGGTTCCTTTGGCATTTTCTGTAAGTATTCCAACATAAACATATCCATTTGAATCTACCCACATGCTATAATTAAACGAAGTAGAAGTAGCAGTTGCTGATAAAGTTTCTACATCAGCATATACACCACTTATAGGATTTTTTACCCTTAAATATGTTTTTGTAGGAGTTCCACAACCCGTTGTTTTTGGTACTGTCCATCGCATTGTTATTGTTGTGCCACTTACAGTACAACTACCATAAGTAACAGGACATGGTGCAACACTACTACTTGGGTCATGATTGTAAGAGGTATAGCTACTATAATCACTTTCTCCAGCACTGTTAACTGCTTTTACTTTGTAATAATTGTATCCTGTAAGAGGATTATTATCACTTAATGAGGTTGAGCTTGTAGTGCTACCAATTTGACTGTAAGATCCAGAGGCACTGCTACTACGATAAACTTTATAACTTGTAGCACTAGATACACTGCTCCATGAAATTTGAATTGTTGGTAAAAGTGCAGAACCTATATTTGTGGCACTCACATTCGTTGGAGCAGAAGGTTTTGTTGTTGTACTTCCACCGTTATTGCCACCGGAGGATGAAGTTGTTGCGGAAGTATAAGAATAATCACTTTCCCCAGCACTGTTAATCGCTTTAATGTAATAATAATAGGTGGTGCTAGCCTGTAATCCAGTATGAGCATAAGAAGTTGTTGATACTGTACCTGCTAAATATTTTGTAGTAGAGCTACCTATTTCATAGTACACTTTATAACTTGTTGCTCCGGATACTGAACTCCATGATACATTTATACTACTTGATGATTGGGCTGTTGCCGACACGCCTGTTGGTGCATTTGGTTTAGTATTTGTGCTACCATTATTGCCTCCGTTATTACCATTATCATTCCAGCCACTATCATTTCCCCAATCATTGTCATCTTCTTCATCTTTACCACAAGAAGAAAAGCTTAATCCCAACACAAAAAGTGTCATTGTAAATAAATATACTAGTTTTTTCATTTTTAAAATTGTTTTATATCTGCATAAAAGCAGATAATTGATTTAACTTTTGTTTTATTTTTTTCCTTTACAGAAGTTTTACCAAATAGACTTTCTTACTATATCTGGTAACTTTCTGTTTTATTCTTCTTGATATTGGTCTATTACTATTTCATCAACCATTATCGTTGTTTTTGGACCTTCGGAATAGAAACCAAAATTTGGAAATGCCAGATTTTTCTTTACTGTATAAACAGGCATATCATCTACCCTAAAATTTAGTTCACTACCTTGTTTCTGAATAGTAATCGTAACTGTTTTATTTTTACCGCCTTTTAGTTTCATTTTGCCATCTTTCTCCAGTTTCATTTTACCTTCTTTTTTGGTATAATACCAAAAATGTCCTTCTGCAATAAGAAAACTCGAATAATTATCGTTATCGGCATAATTGAAAATAATACCGAAGCGATTTTTATCATTTAATTCAGGAATAAGAAAAGTATTTGTTATGGTAAAATTTCGTTTAACTTTTACAGGATAAGTTGTTGTAATTCTTACTGCCTCATCTTTTTTCTTATTGGTAAGTGTCAAATAACCATCAGCAATAATGGCACTCTGATTTTTTTCTGAAACTTCTTCCCAATCAAAAGTATTGTAATCAAAGGTTTCTTTGCGTTGATTTTTGTTTTCGTCATTGTCTTGTGCATTTACAATTGACGTAAAAACTAAACAGATAATGGTTGATAATGCAATTATTTTTTTCATATTTTAATCATTAAGATTATTTATTCTCCGCCACCAACACTACTCTGAATGTCTGTAATTGTATGTTCATATTTTTTTAACACACGGTCGTATTTTCTGAACCCATTTTCATTATAGACATTGTATTTCACTTCGGAAGTAAGCTTTACCTGGTAACCCAAACCATCTTGTGCAAAATTGGCTCTGATTTCTAATTGTGTTCTAACTGTTACTCCACCAAAATTTTGAGATACCCACTGTGTTTTAAGATAACCGGAAGCTTTATCTCTTGTTTCAATATCGTTAAACGATTTTTGTACTGCACTTACAAGCCTTTTCCATGCCTGGTCTTCATTCAATCCATTTCTTACAGTTACATCAATCCATTTGTTTGAAATAAGTGCAGCTTCATCTTCACCAATAGTAGCGGCATATGCTTCATCTCTTTGAAGGGTATAAGCAACTGATTTTCTGGGATCGGTTTTCAGCAACTTCATTTCTTTATAAATGTAGCCTTGAGCAGTAACTTTTACAATAAAAAAATCGTCGTTTTTACCAAATTTGACAGTGTAAGTCCCTTGTCCTACTTCACTCCCATCGACGTAGATTTTTGCATCACTTGGTGTTGTTGTTATTTTCATTTGTTTGGCGCCAAATAATTGAAGATTTACGCAACCAAAGAATGCCATAGTTATGATAATTAATAATGTAGTTCTTTTCATCTTTAATAGTTTTATGTCTGTTTCTTTACAGACAAAGATTAATAAGTTTTTTACCTTTTATCCTTTTGAATTATTCACATACGCGCATAAAAAAAGCGTGGACAAAACTTCAATTATTGATTTTTCGAGGTCTTCGACTACCTAAGCTACCAAATAATGAGTAAAGCCCACGCCATAAAATGACGTGAGCGTCTGAGACTCTACTCTTGGCAGCTTTTTGAAATTGTCGAAGTTTCGAAAAAACCAAAGTAAAAGCTAAACGCTTTTTCCAATATATTTTAAAATGCGCGTATTATTTCTACGCTTTTATTTCATAGGCAAAAGTTTTTGTTGTTATGTATAAGACACAAAATTATAATTATTAGTTTATATTCCAAAGTTTTAGAGTTTTATTTTTAATCAATCTCTCAATGGATATTTCTGAAAAAAGTTAAAGAATTCAACATTCTTATCAATACATAAATAATAGTACAAAGATTGTAATAATGGAACATAATATTAATAGAAAACAAATCCCCGTTATTAGCAAATCTTTAAAACTTCTCATCCTCATTTTTATTTTATAAATTCATATTAGTTTGTCCATATATGTAAATAAAAAAGCGCGGACAAAACTCTAAATTATCTGTTATGAGGTTCTCGACTTACCTAACTGCCAAATAATGAGTAAAGCCCACGCCAAAATGACGTGAGCGTTAACAACTTTACTCTTGGCAGTTATTGAAATTGTCGAGATTTCATAACAAGACGTAAAAGCTAACGCTTTTTCTAATATTTTTAAAAATGTGCGTATTATTTTACGCCTTTATTTCATAGACAACAAATTTTTGTTATACTTATGAGTGCAAATTTATAATTATTAAGTTATTATACAAATATTTTGTTTGGTTTTATAATAAATTTGTATTCAGTGACTTAATCACTCTATTGTTTTAATGTGCTTCAAACCAACTCTTCCCTACTCCACAATCGACAATAACCGGAACATGTAATTTCAGCGCGTTTTCCATTTCATGGACGACTAATTTTTGTACTTTTTCCAACTCATCAGTAGGAATCGTAAAGTTCAATTCATCATGCACCTGCATGGTCATTTTGGCCTTGATATTTTCTTTTTCGATACGGTTTTGAATATGCACCATGGCAATTTTAATGATATCTGCTGCTGTTCCCTGTATAGGTGCATTGATAGCATTTCGTTCGGCAAAACCTCTCACTATGCTGTTGGCAGAGTTAATATCAGATAAATAGCGTTTTCTTCCCAGCAATGTTTCTACATATCCGTTTTTCTTGGCTAAGGCAATGCTATTCTCCATGTATTCCTTTACTTTCGGATACGTTTCGAAATAACCGTCAATTAATTCTTTTGCTTCACCACGGGGAATATTCAAACGTTCTGATAACCCAAAAATAGAGATACCATAGATAATGCCAAAATTAGCTGTTTTGGCTTTCCTGCGCATGTCACTGGTAACCTCGCTCAAAGGAACTTTATATATTTTTGCAGCTGTTGCCGCATGGATATCATGTCCGCTATTGAACGCTTCGAGCATATTGGTATCGCCACTCAAATGCGCCATAATGCGTAATTCAATTTGTGAATAATCCGCACTCAGGAACATGCTGTTTTCATCGGCAATAAAAGCTTTGCGAATTTCCTTTCCCTGTTCGTCGCGCACCGGAATGTTTTGCAGGTTCGGATTACTTGAACTCAATCTTCCTGTGGATGTTACGGTTTGGTTGTAAGAAGTATGTACTCTATTTGTTTTCGGGTTAATCAGTTCCGGCAACGCATCAATATAAGTACTAAGTAATTTTTTAATGCCCCGGTATTCCAGTATTTTTCCTACAATAGGATGTTTTGACCGCAGCTTTTCCAATATTTCTTCCGAAGTAGAATATTGTCCGGTTTTGGTTTTTTTCATCTTTTCGTCGATCTTTAACCGGTCAAAAAGAATCTCACCCACCTGTTTCGGAGAGCTGACATTAAACTCCAATCCCGCCATATCAAAAATTTCCTGCTCTATCTTTTTCATTTCTTTTGATAGAATCACAGAACTTTGTTGCAAGGCTTCTGCATCTATTCTTACCCCGTTTAGTTCCATAATCGCGAGTACGCGCATTAGAGGCATTTCTATTTCGTAGAAAAGTTTTTCCAGTTCATTTTTTTTCAACTCTTTTTCCAATATTTTCTTGAGCTGAAAAGTGACGTCGGCATCTTCGCAGGCATAATCTGATAATCTATCTAACGAAACAGTCCTGATATTGGCCTGATTTTTGCCCTTAGGGCCAACCAAATCCTCATAATGGATAGATTTATATCCCAAGTATATTTCGGCCAAATAATCCATGTTATGACGTAATTCCGGTTGAATCAGATAATGAGCAATCATGGTGTCAAATAATTTACCTTTGACCTCTACATCATACATCTTCAACATCATGAAATCAAACTTGATGTTTTGTCCGGTTTTCTCGATATCCGGATTTTCAAAAAACGGCTTGAATTCATTGACAATTTTATGGGTTTCGACATCATCGTCGGGCAGTGAAACAAAATAAGCTTCATCTTTTTTCCAGCAAAACGACATGCCTACCAATTGTGATGTAAAGACATTAACTCCGGTGGTCTCCGTATCAAAACATACTTCTTTTTGAGCATTTAATTTCTTGATTAAATCTTCTCTTTTTTCTTTGTTATCAATCAGTTGGTAAGTATGTTTAATATCATCAATTGTTTTCAGTGAGGAGAATGATACGGTTTGTTCTTTCTCTTCGGATTCTTTTTGACCGGCTTCTTCAAATAAATCGAAAAGTGAAGTCTGGTTCGGATTAACGGTTTTTTTAGGTTTACTTACAGATGGAGCAGGGGAGTCGCCGCTTTTACTTAACCGTGTAATGAAACTTCTGAATTCCAATTCATTGAAAAGAGAATAAAGTTTTTCTTCATTCGGTTTTTCCAACACCAATTTATCTTCTTCAAACTCTATAGGCACATCGGTTCTGATGGTAGCTAAAAAGCGGGAAAATTCTATTTGTTCTTTATTGTCTTCTATTTTTTTCCGAAGACTTCCTTTTATTTTATCCGTATTTTTGAGCAAATTATCAATGCTGTCAAATTCATACAATAACTTAATGGCTGTTTTTTCTCCGACACCGGGACATCCGGGAATATTGTCCGAAGAATCGCCCATTAATCCTAGTAAATCAATAACTTGCGATTGCGATTGCAGTTCGTATTTTTCTTTTATTTCTTTGGGACCTAATACTTCGAATCCACCTGCAAAACGTGGCCTGTACATAAAAATATGATCCGAAACCAATTGCCCGTAATCCTTATCCGAAGTCAGCATATAAGTATCAAAGCCTTCTTTTTCGGCTTTTTTGGCAATAGTTCCGATAACATCATCAGCTTCAAAACCATCTATTTGTAATACGGGAATATGATATGCTTCGATAATTTCTTTGATAATGGGAATTGATTTGCGAATATCTTCCGGAGTAGCCTCTCTTTGGGCTTTATAATGTTCAAAAGCTTCGTGCCGGAAAGTTGGTCCCGAAGGATCAAAAGCAACCGCGATATGAGTTGGTTTTTCTCTTTTCAAAACATCTTCCAATATATTGATAAAACCGAAAATAGCCGAAGTATTCAGACCTTTTGAGTTAATTCGGGGATTCTTGATAAAAGCGTAATAAGAACGGTAAATACTGGCGTAGGCATCAATAAGAAATAGTCTTTTCATGTTGCATTGGTCTTAAAGATTGTTTTTGTAAAAGTAGGAAAAAAAGTTTAGAAAGCTATGCATCACAATAAAATTGCCTTTTCAGGATGTATGGAATTTATCTATAAAAGCAAGAAAATAGGAGTATTGAGATGTAATAATACTTTATATGTGAGTTTTTACGTAATTTTGCAAAAATCAGGGAACAATTAATGAAAAAAGCGGATAAAGGAGCAGGGTGTGCTGTTCTAATAACATTTCAAATATTTCTAGTTCTGGTTCTTTTTTTTAATGATCCGACTCCAGGGGTATTTATTATTATCGTGTTTCTCATGGGCATACTTTGTGTTAGCCTTAGTAATGAAAATAATAAGAGAGAAGAAGAACAAGATGAATCGGGTGATTTCATGAATGTATTGCTGATTCTGTCTGCTTCTATTATCAAATTGGACAATAAAGTATATCCTTCAGAAATAAACTATGTACGTAATTTCTTTAGAGCGCAGTTTGGAGAAGAAAAGATGGACGAGTATATCGTTTCGCTTCATCAAATACTGGAAAAAGACTATGATTTACAGACTGTTTGTGTGGAGTCAAGAGAGCGCATGCCAATGTCATATCGCCTGCAGTTACTCCATTATTTGTTTGGTTTAGCTCATATCGATGGCTCTATAGATGTTGAAGAGAATACGAAAATTTATACAATTGCGGGTTACTTGCAAATATCTTCTACAGACTATTATTCTATAAAAGCAATGTATGAAGAAAAACGGTCTTACAAGAATAGTACTACCAGCTATATTGCAGATATCAATTATACTATTTTGGGTATTACCAACAATGCTACAAACGCAGAAGTGAAAGATGCTTACAGGAAAATGGCCGTTAAATATCATCCGGATAAAGTAACTCATTTGGGAGAAGATATTCAAAGAACTGCTACCGAAAAATTTCAAAGGATAAATGCGGCATATAAACAAATAAAAAAGGAACGGGGAATGAAGTAGAGTTGTTTATTTTAGGACATACAAACTCACAAGTAATGGCTAAATAATATAAAATCATCTTATTCTTTTCTACTTTATAACATTACAAATCTTAAATACAATTTTTCTTCCCTCTTCATTCTTCATTCTTCATTAATATTGTTATTTTTGTACTTTCAAAATTCAACATGGTAAAGATAGAAGATATAAAACAAGTTATTGGTTCGGAATTCAATATTTTTGAAGAACGATTTAATGCTGTTTTCAAGACGGATAATGCTCTGCTTCAATCTGTTTTTGAACATGTATTAAAAGGAAAAGGTAAACAAATCCGTCCTATACTTGTGCTTTTATCTGCTAAACTCTGTGGCGAAGTAAATAATCAGGCTATTGATGCCTCTATCGCGTTAGAACTTTTGCATACCGCAACACTTATTCATGATGATGTAGTGGACGAAACATACGAACGCCGTGGAAATCCTTCCGTAAATGCCAAATGGGATAATAAAGTATCTATTCTGGCCGGTGATTATATGCTTTCGAATGCACTTTATGTAGCTGTTAGAACAGGAAGTTTATACATTTTGGATCTCATTTCTTCTATTGGTAAAGACTTGGCCGATGGTGAGTTATTGCAATTGAGCAAGACCAAAAAATCATTGTTGAGTGAAGAAGAATACTATCAGATTATTCGCAAAAAAACAGCCATGTTATTTTCTGTTTGTACCGGTTCGGGCGCTATTGCCGCCAATGCTCCTGAACAGGAGAAACAGTTTCTTTGCAACTTTGGCGAATATTTAGGCATGTGTTTCCAGATACAAGATGATATTTTCGATTATCAGGAAAATGTAGCCATTGGTAAACCTGTTGGAAACGATATCCGCGAAGGAAAAGTAACTTTACCTCTTATTCTGGCGTTGAAAAATGCCTCTGCAAATGAGAAAACAGAAGTTTCAGCTATTATTGATAACAAAGATTTTACATCGGAGAATGTAGATAAAATCCTTCATTTTACCCGCCAGCAAAATGGTATCATGTTGGCACAGGATAAGATGGAAATTTATAAAAATAAAGCCATTGAACAACTCAACGGCTTTGAAGACAGCGCTGTTAAGGCAGCATTATTGAACGTGTTGGAATATACGGTAAGTAGAAATAAATAAGGTTAAAAATACTTTTCTGCCTTGCCCTTTATACTACTCAATAGTACATTTGCCAGTCTACTTGTACCAATCCTGAATAAGTTCTTATTCAAATAGTCTTTCCCTAATATTTCTTTAACCAGCGTATAATATTCAACAGCATTTTCAACCGTTGATACTCCGCCTGCGATTTTAATGCCTATTTTAGCATTGTTTTTTTGTTCAAACTCTTTAATAACTCGGCACATCACATAAACAGCTTCTAATGTTGCGCCTGTATCAGTTTTTCCGGTCGATGTTTTAATTAAATCGGCTCCCGAAGCAATAGAGAGTAGGGCAGCTTTGGCAATATTTTCAGCAGTTTTTAATGTTCCCGTTTCCAATATTACTTTTAGTTTTGCACCACGGCACGAAGCTTTTATTTCTATTATTTCTTCGCAAAGCTCTTCATAATTTTGCTCTAAGAACTTGCCAATCGGAAAAACCATATCAATTTCGGTGGCTCCTTCCATTACAGCCATAGCCGTTTCTGCTATTTTTATTTCCGGAAATGTTTGCGGTGCGGGAAATCCGGCTGCTACAGAGGCAATATCGATATCAGAAACAGATAATGTATCTTTTACAACAGAAACCATGGCCGGATAAACGCAAATAGCGGCCACATTAGGCATGTCTTTATAAATAGCGGCAAACTTGTTCACTTTTTCTGTCAACGTTCTTATATGAGCTTCTGTGTCCGTATTATTAAGAGATGTGAGGTCAATAAGATTAAACATTGTTTTATAGTTCTCAACAATATCGTTTTTCTTAAAGTTGGTGGTTATTATTTTTTCAACCTCTTCTTTAATTTGTTTATCGCTTATGGTACAGCTTTTATATTGATTTAATAAATCGGTGTATTTGTTCATTTTATGCTAATTTTTCGTTGTTTTTATGTCTGTCTTTATCCCTTAATGTTTTCTTTTCAATGTTTTTTTGGAAAGCTTCTTGCAGGTTTACTCCCGTCTGATTGGCCAAGCAAAGCAATACCCATAAAACATCAGCCATTTCGTCGGCTATATTTTTGTCTTTATCAGATGCTTTAAAAGATTGTTCTCCATAGGTACGGGCCATAATACTGGCCAATTCGCCTACTTCTTCGGTAAGGATAGCCATATTGGTTAATTCGCTGAAATATCGTACTCCATATGTTTTTATCCAATTATCAACTTGTTTTTGGGCTTCTTCTAAGGTCATCATATTATAAAACTTTATGCAAAAATAATGAAAAAAGCGAGATAAACCTTGATGTGATTTATCTCGCTTTGTATATAAAAAAATTATGGACGATTATTTACCCAATTTATTATTTGCAGGTGCAGTACTTAAAGGTTTTCCGTTTTCGTATTGAACTTTTCCTTCTCCGTTTTTGTAAATAAATTCTCCAGTCATGAACGTGCTATTTACAAATGGTCCAATTTGTTGGTTTCCAGTGGTTGTAGAGTGGGTTCCTGGTCCATTTCTTTTGTTGTTAGCCCATTCGCCGTCATAAGTTCCACCTACGTTGTAAACCATTTTACCCTTTCCTTCTCTGATGCCGTTTTTCCAATTTCCGGTGTAAGTGCTTCCGCTTTTCCAAGTATAAGTTCCGGTTCCGTTAAATTTATCATCATTGTAGTTACCATCATATTTGTCGCCATTGGCAAAAATAAAAACACCTTTTCCTTCTTTTTTACCGTTTACAAAGTTTCCGGTATACGTACTTCCGCTTTTCCAGGTATAAGTTCCGGTTCCGCTAAATACTCCGTCGGTAAATGCTCCGGTATAACTATCTCCTTGTGTGCTATTTAATGTTCCATTTCCATTAGGTTTACCATTTTTGAAAGAACCTTGGTAAACGTCTCCGTTTTTCCAGGTATAAGTTCCGGTTCCGTCAAAGCAATTGCCATCGCAATTTTGAGCTGAAGCGCTTCCAATCAATGCTGAAGCAACAAATAAAAATAATAATTTTTTCATACTATAGATTTTTAAGTTTTTAAACAAATTAAATAGTCGATTAGATCTAAAAAGCTGATAAATATAATAAGGTTTTTTGAAATAAAAAACAAATATTATATATAAAGTTTATAATGAACTAAAAATCAGTGATTTATTTTTTATTTTTATTCCTTGTTTTTACTGTCCATCCATATAGTTACAGGGCCGTCATTTCTTAAGTCTACTTTCATATCTGCTCCGAAAATTCCTCTTTTTACTACTTTATTTATTTTTTCGGAAAGGGTAATGCAAAATTTTTCGTATAATGGGAGAGAAATGTCAGGCTTGGCAGCTTTAATATAAGACGGCCGGTTTCCTTTTTTGGTTTGTGCATGAAGTGTAAACTGACTGATGGATAAAATTTCTCCGTCGATATCCGTTACACTTTTATTCATGATTCCATCTTCATCATCGAAAATTCGGAGTTGTGAAATTTTTTTGGCTAAGTACTCAATGTCGTCGTCATGATCTTCATCTTCAATTCCAACAAAAACAAGTAGTCCTTTTTTTATCTCGGAAAAAATTTCCTGGTTAATTTCTACAGATGCTTTGGTAACTCTTTGAATAACGACTCTCATGAAAATATTTTTATGTGGTTAGATTGATTTATTTCCCATCAAAGATGCGGAAAAGAAAAAATATTGAATTCTCAGCGGCTCAAAAATTACTCAAAGTACTGGTAGCTAGAAAAAAGAACTGAATTTTGATAGTTTCCTATTTAACTCAGAAAAATGATTTAACGTTGTTTTTTATAGAAATTATGGATAATCTCAGCTTTTGATTGTCCAACTTCATTTTTTAGCTCTTCAAAAGAAGTTTCGCTGATTCGTTTCACACTTTTGAATTTTCGAAGAAGCTGCTCTTTCGTTTTTTCTCCAATTCCTTTTATTTCATCCAATGAAGATTGAGTTTGTTTGGCGCTTCTTTTTTTCCGGTGAAAAGAAATGGCAAACCGGTGAGCTTCATCCTGAATCGAAGCCAGCAATTTAAAAAGCTCATCGTTGGGTTTCATTCCGATTACTTTGGGAGGAAATCCAAAGAGAAGTTCATTTGTTCTATGACGTTTATCTTTGGCCAGTCCCGCAATAGGAATATTCAAATGAAGCTGGTCTTCTATTACTTGCCGAACCACTTCCATTTGCCCACGTCCACCATCGGTAATAATAAGGTCGGGTAGGGGAGAGTCTTCTGCTATCATTCTTGAGTATCGGCGAAATGCCACTTCTTTCATAGAAGCATAATCATCAGGTCCTTTTACCGATTTTATATTAAAAAGGCGATAATCTTTTTTAGATGGTTTTGCTTTTTTAAAAACCACACAAGCGGCAACGGGACTTGAACCTTGTATATTGGAGTTATCAAAACATTCTATATGAAGAGGTAATTTGTCCAGTTTCAGTTTTTCCTGAATAGTTTTTAATATGCGGATATTACGTTGATCAGGATTTAATTTTTCTGTATATTTCAGCTTATCCAATTTATATTGAACAACGTTTTGCATCGATAGATCGAGTAATTTCTTTTTATCTCCTCTTTCGGGAATAGCAATATTTATTCCTTTCAGCTCTATTCCCAAGGGAAAAGGGACTATGATTTCTTTTGATTTACTTCGTAATTTTTCTCTGAGTTCAACAATGGCAAGCGATAGCAATTCTTCTTTTTCTTCGTCGAGCTTCTTTTTGTATTCTATAGTATAACCCTGTATAATACAGCCGTTTGAAATACGTAAGATGTTTATATAGGCCGAACTATCATCTTCATCATAAGAAAAGACATCAGTATCGGCCATTTTGGTGTTAGTAATGATAGATTTTGATTTATAATTTTCAATCAAATCATATTTTCTTTTGATTTCATGTGCTTCTTCGAACTTATATTCTTCGGCAAGTTTCTTCATTTTTTTCAATAAAATATTGCTGATATGGCTCACATTCCCTTTTAGTATTTGAGTAATTTCGTCAATATTTTTATTGTAATCTTCTTCTGTTTGAAAACCTTCGCAAGGGGCTTTACAATTTTTTAAATGATATTCCAGGCAAACTTTAAATTTCTTTTTAGCAATATCTTCTTTGTTTAAAGGAAGCCTACAAGTACGAATCGGATATAATCCCTTTATCAGCTCTAAAATTGTGTTGAGCGTTTGGGTAGAGCTATAAGGACCGAAATATATTGAGCCGTCTTTTTCTATATTTCTGGTTTTAAAAACCCGAGGGAAAGGTTCATTTTTAATACAAATGCTGGCATATGTTTTGTCATCTTTCAGCATTGCATTGTATCGGGGTTGAAGTTCTTTAATCAGATTATTTTCTAATAGAAGCGCATCTTCTTCTGAATCTACAACAATATATTTTAAATGATGAATTTGTTTTACCAACACATTTAACTTGGGTAAATCATGTGTTTTGTTGAAATAAGAAGATACTCTTTTCTTCAGATTCTTGGCTTTCCCTACATAAATAATTTCATTATTCGCATTAAAATATTGATACACCCCAGGCTTTCCAGGGAGTGAATTGATGGTGGATTTTAAATCATTCAATATTTCGTTATGCTCTTCCATAAAAGTAATGATTAAATAATAGATTAACAGAATAACTAAGTAATGGAATAATTGAACAATTGGAATTATTCCTTTGACTTTTGTTAGTGAATGAATCGTTCCCGAATTTATTATTTACTTATTCAATTAATCAGTTATTAAAAATGTACAAGAGATTCTATTTCTAAATCTTTTTCGAAAATTTTTCTTCCTTCAAGAAAATCAAGTTCAACTAAAAAGTTTACAAAAACCTTTTTTATTCCAAATGTTTTTACCAAGTTATACGCTGCTTTTAATGTTCCTCCAGTTGCAAGCAGATCATCATGA
Organism: Paludibacteraceae bacterium; assembly: GCA_031555675.1. Lineage (GTDB taxonomy): Bacteria > Bacteroidota > Bacteroidia > Bacteroidales > Paludibacteraceae > JAISJU01. The sequence goes on from JAVBUB010000069.1 coordinate 28,650, forward strand.
ATAAGAACTATATCATTTTCATTTATAGCATCTTCATGCATTTCGATGGTATCCTCTCCGTATTCTTTCGAATAAGTTATTCTAACTGTTTCGCCTGGCAGCTTCCCGGTTTTTCTTACAGGAACAAACCCCGCTCCGATTCTATATGCTAAATCTCCTCCGGCAATAAACCCTCGAGACTCTATTCCAATTACTTTTGTTATCCCTTTGTCTTTATATAATTCATACAATGAATCTGAAATATACTTCATACATATGGGATCTTTGAAGGCAGTCGTAAGATCGAGGAAAACAATCCCTTTTTCTGGGAAATCATAAATTTTTCTGATGCTGTTTTTGAAATATTCGGCATTCATATTTGCTGTTTTTGTGTTCCACGTGGAACAATTTGTATTTTTTCTTTTGTTATTTTGTTGTTCCACGTGGAACGAACCTATTTTTGTGATATGAAACTAGTAAAAATTCTATTTAGAAAATAAAAAATTATTGAACCCACTACTATTGATACCCAAGAATCTTGTAAGGTATAAGTTAATTCTTCTCCTGTTATGTAAGTATTTCATGCACTTTCTCTTGAAATGAAAATTCTGTTGTTTATGTAAAAACAAGCAAAGGTTACAGTAAGTAAAATTAGCTTTAATCTGTTTTTTAGTTTTCTTGTTAAACCCCATGATAGAGGAAATATAAGAAATACAATTAAGCCAATTATTAAGATTTCATATTCAAAAGGTCCTGATATATAATTGACAGATGCTCCTTCTTTATATTTATGCATGCTGGCATAAGATTGAATAAAACAAAGGATATATGCCGTTATGCTTATTGCTATACTTGTTTTATCCCTTTTATGAAGTATAATATCTGCCGATTTAACCGGGAAAACTTTACGTTCCACGTGGAACAAAATGTTATCTTCCTAATAAAACAAGTAATATATTAATGTCGCTTGGCGAAATTCCCGGAATCCGACTTGCTTGTCCAATTGTTTCGGGATCTATTTTAATTAGCTTGTGTTTTGCTTCTGTGGAAATGGCTTTAATCTCTTCGTAGTTTAAACGTCCTTTGATCTTAATATGTTCCAGACGTTGTATTTTTTCTGCAATGCCTTTTTCCCTTTCAATATATCCTTCGTACTTCAATAGAATTTGAGCGGCTTCTACTATCTCTTTTTTTCGGTTGGGAATGTTGTCACAAATTTCTTTCAACGGTTGAATGTGTTCAATTAAATCGGCAAGATTAATTTGCGGACGCAAAACGATATCCAATAATTTCATGCCTTGTTTTAATGGAGTTGTACCCAATTGTTCTAAGGTAGAATTAATATATTGCGGTTTTACCGAATAATTCCGGATGAAATCAATCAATTCATCGCGATATGTCAATTTCTCTTTCAATAAATTATTCCGATTTTCATTGGCTAAACCTAATTCGTGAGCTTTTGGAGTTAAACGCGCGTCGCAGTCATCTTGTCTTAACAATATTCTGTATTCCGCTCTTGAAGTAAACATACGATAAGGTTCATCCACTCCTTTTGTTACCAAGTCATCTATGAGCACTCCGATATATGCTTCTTCCCGTCCGAGCGTAAATGATTTTCCGCCGTGGCAATTGATATGCGCATTTATTCCCGCTATCAATCCTTGTCCGGCAGCTTCTTCATAGCCTGTGGTTCCATTTATTTGCCCGGCAAAAAATAAATTTTTAATTAGCTTCGTTTCGAGTGTGTGAGTTAATTGAGTGGGATCGAAAAAATCATATTCAATAGCATAACCGGGTCTATATATTTTTACATTTTCAAAACCCTTTACTTTTTGTAGCGCTTTAATTTGGATGTCGAGTGGGAGAGAAGATGAAAATCCGTTCAAATAATATTCCTGTGAATTTTCTCCTTCCGGTTCCAAAAATAAATGATGTTGTAATTTTTCGGCAAAGGTTACAATTTTTGTTTCAATGCTGGGACAATATCTAGGTCCTATACTTTTTATCTGTCCGTTGTAAAGTGGAGAATCTTTTAACCCTTGTCTTAATATTTCGTGAACCTCTTCGTTGGTATAGGCCATCCAACAACTAAGTTGTTTGAGCGGGCGAGGTTTAAAGTCAAGATACGAAAATTTATGGAAATCATCTTCTCCAGTTTGTTCGATGAGTTCGGCATAATTTACACTTCTTCCGTCAATTCTTACCGGAGTTCCGGTTTTCATCCGATCTGTTGTAAATCCGATTTCTGCCAGTTGTTCCGTTAACATATCCGATGCCGGTTCGGCAACTCTTCCGCCCGAAATCTGAACTTTCCCTACGTGGATCAATCCGTTTAAGAAAGTACCCGTTGTCAGGATAACCGATTTGGCTTTAAACTCAACACCAAGTTTTGTTTTAACACCAACAATGGTTTTATCTTTTACGATCACTTGCGATACAACATCTTGCCAAATGTCAAGGTTATCTGTGTTTTCTAATGTCCGGCGCCATTCTTCGCTAAATTTCATCCGATCACTTTGAGCGCGTGGACTCCACATGGCAGGGCCTTTTGACAAGTTGAGCATGCGAAATTGCAACGCTGTTTTGTCTGTCACAATTCCCATAAAACCACCCATAGCATCAATTTCACGAACAATCTGCCCTTTTGCAATTCCACCTACAGCCGGATTACAGCTCATTTGGGCAATTTTGTTCATATCCATTGTTATCAATACGGTTTTTGAGCCCAAGTTAGCAGCTGCGGCTGCGGCTTCACATCCGGCATGGCCGGCACCAATAACAATTATATCATATTTAAAATCCATTGTCTGTTTTTTATTTGAGATACAAAGATATAGCTTTTTTTAAAAATTTGATAATGAGAAAACTTGATAGTTACTTATTCAATAGGTAAATTATGGCTTCCTTTCAACATTTATAAATGTAATTTTGTAAATGAAAATAATTGATTATAAGCATTATATAAATTAATTAGGTCGCTTTTTGGTTGAAATTTTATATACATTAGCCTTTAATATATATGTTTGAATACATTTTTGTACTTTTGTACAATAAAACAAAAAATAGATGAAAGTAGTTATTATTAAATACAATGCCGGAAATATCTTTTCTGTTGATTATGGATTGAAAAGAATAGGTGTTGAAGCGGAAATAACCGGCAATATTAATAAAATTAAAAGTGCGGATAAGATCATCTTTCCCGGAGTAGGGGAGGCCAGTACAACAATGGCTTACTTGCGTGAATATGGTTTGGATAAAGTAATAAAAGAGTTGACGCAACCTGTTTTTGGCATTTGCATAGGCATGCAGCTACTTTGTTCTTATTCCGAAGAAGGAAATACGGAATGTTTGGGAATTTTCGATGAAAAAGTAATGAAATTTTCTTCACAAGATCCTACTATTAAGGTACCGCATATGGGTTGGAATACAATTCAACATGCAGATAATAAGCTATTTAAAGATATAAATCAAGAAGATTATGTTTACTATGTACATAGCTATTATGCAGGTATAGGAAAACACACCATTGCCACAACCGATTATATTCAGCCTTATAGTGCGTCTTTACAAAGAGATAATTTTTATGCCGTGCAATTTCATCCGGAAAAAAGCGGAGCTGTTGGAGAAAAGATTTTGAAAAATTTTATTGAGATATAGTTATTCAGTTACTTAATTTTCAGTTAATATGCTTGCAAAACGAATCATCCCCTGTCTTGACATTAAAGACGGACAAACCGTAAAAGGAATTAATTTTGAAAATCTCAGAAGCGCCGGCGACCCGGTAGAGCTCGGAGCCGAATATAGCCGGCAAGGTGCCGATGAATTGGTGTTTTTGGATATTACGGCTTCCCATGAAAAACGAAAAACGTTTGCCGATTTGGTAAAACGCATTGCACAACATATCAATATCCCTTTTACCGTGGGTGGAGGTATTTACGAATTGCAAGATGTAGACAGGCTGTTGAGTTCCGGAGCTGATAAAGTTTCTATTAATTCCGCAGCATTGAAAAATCCCGGTTTAATCGAAGAAATTTCACAAAATTTCGGTAATCAGGTTTGCACGGTAGCTATTGATGCCAAATTTGAAAACGGAGAATGGACTTGCTTTTTAAATGGTGGACGAGTTCCTACAGACCGCAAATTGTTTGAATGGGCAAAAGAAGCGCAGGAACGTGGCGCCGGTGAAATCCTTTTTACCAGCATGAATCACGATGGCGTAAAACAAGGTTTTGCCAATGACGCATTAAGAACTCTTTCCGAGCTACTTAATATTCCTGTTATTGCTTCCGGAGGTGCCGGAACAATGGAGCATTTTAATGATGTATTTACCATTGGAAAAGCCGATGCCGCTTTAGCTGCCAGTATTTTCCATTTTAAAGAAATAGCGATTCCTGATTTAAAGCAATATTTACTTGCTAAAAATATTCCGGTAAGAATTTAAAAATTAAGAAACTATGGGTTTAATTGTTCAAATTATTATTTCCAGTTTAGCTGTTTATTTTACAGCCTGGTTGTTGCCCGGGGTTGACATTAAAAACTATCCGTCGGCCATTATTGTAGCCATTGTTTTAGGACTGCTCAACGTATTTTTAAAACCATTCCTGCAAATTATTTCCTTGCCTATAACTGTAGTAACATTGGGCCTTTTTTTATTGGTTATCAATGCGTTGATAATATTGCTGGCCAGTTACATAGTTGGCAGTTTCAAAGTTGAAAATTTTTGGTGGGCTTTACTGTTCAGTGTTATTGTCAGCATCGTTGGCGGAATTATGGAAAGCCTCATCAGATGATGAATTCAGGTATGAAAAAAATATGTAGCGCTGCCTTTTTCTTTTTTCTTTTCTGTTGTTCTACTTATGCTCAAAATTTTGGAGGAGGAATAACGGCGGGTTTGTCTTTGAACCAGATAGATGGCGATACCTACGGAGGTTATAGTAAACCCGGGGTTGTAGCCGGATTTATCGTCAATAGGGAGTTAGGAAAGAAATTTACGTTGGCCATGGAGCTCAAATTTGTGCAAAAAGGTTCCCGCGCTTCCTACAATATTGAAACCGAAAGTGGCGAATATTACAGGGTTCAGCTCAATTACATACAATTGCCACTGTTAGGGCAGTATAATTTTTGGAACCACTTTTGGGGAGAAGCCGGATTGGCTTATGGTTATCTTATTAACTTTAAGGAAGAAGATGATTTTGGAGAATTACCCGATCCGGTTCCCTTTAAAAAATCAGAATTGGCAGTATTGCTTGGTGTTGCATATGATATTCCCAAAACAAAACTTCGTGTTAATATCAGGGCAACCAATTCCATTCTTCCCATAAGGCAAATTAAAAACCAGAAAAACAAGGACGTTTATTACGTTGATGCGAATGCCAGAGGTCAATATAACAGGAATTTAGAATTTGCATTGGCATGGTTCTTTAAATAATTTTTTTTAGACGTGTTGTCTTAATATATGTGCATCACTTTCCAGTAAGGATTAATTGTAAATAATGAGATGATACAATTTCCTATTTAGAATGCAAAGGTGCTAAGCTTTATAATTTCTTTGCGACTTTGCGCTGAAAAAATAAAAGGAGCATGCTTAAAAGAGATAATTCCGAATAAAAAATAATATTTTTGTATCTCTAAATAAAGTAAAAAATGATTAAGTCGGTTTGTGTTTATTGTGCTTCAAGCAAACATGTGGATCCGCTGTATTTCGATTTGGCGCACGAAATAGGCATGTTATTGGCAAAAAACGATATTCATTGTATTTATGGAGGCGGATCTGTTGGTTTGATGGGCAGCCTGGCCAATGGCGTATTATCTCGGAACGGACTTGTAACAGGTATTATTCCCCGCTTCATGTGTGAGTTGGAATGGAACCATACCAATCTTACTGAGCTTGTTCTTGTAGAAACAATGCACGAACGAAAAGAACTAATGATGAAAAGAGCTGATGCTGCCATTGCTTTACCCGGTGGAATCGGTACTTTTGAAGAACTGGTAGAAGCGATTACCTGGCGTAAGTTAGGCCTTTTCAATAATCCAATCTATATTGTTAATATCAATAATTATTTCAAACATTTAATAAAAATGCTTGAAAGTGCGGTTGACGGAAAATTTATGGATGAAGAAGACCGTAATTTATGGAAAGTTGTGAATAGCGCGGAAGAACTTTTTGTCGAAATCAGTATGCATTCTAATCTATTGAAATGCCCGATAATTTAGTAAATATCAACGATTCGATTGTATCGGAGAATGTCTATTTTGATTTTCTTCCGAAAGAAAAATCTTTGCTCAATACCAATACCTTTAAGAATGAGACAATAGGCATTGTTGAGCATAGTGAAATTCGTTTTGACGGGTCGTCTATCCCTTTTAGATTGCAATCGCAAGGCTGGATTTCTTTATTAATGCTACTTCAGTTCTTTTTTTATTTTTATGCTTTTACCCGTTTCCGAAAATTCTGGAGCGAAAGTGTTAAAGATATTTTTCTGGTAAAAGAACGTTCCGGACTTTTTTTGGATACTTCTGCCAAAGATTCGCGGCATAGTATTTATTTGAGCATTTTATGCGCTGTAAACACTGCTTTTTTATTGTACACTTTTATTTCTCATGGGCATATCTATTACGAAAATAAATCACTAACCATTTTATTATTTATAGGAATAGTATTTTTGTTTTTTTTATTAAAACTGGGAATATTAGAGTTTCTTGGGTTTGTTTTTCTGGGACGTAGTTCTTCAATGGATTCTTTTAGGAATAGTTTTTTTGTGCTGACTTCAATGCTTGGTGTCTTTTTTTATATCAATGTCTTGTTCTTGATATATTCCCCATTCCAACACTTAAATGTCTTGTTTAAAATAAGTTTTATTTTTTATGGATTGTTTGTTTTTTTGATAGCCTATCGGCTCCTCAAGTATTTTTATGTTCAAATCTATTCTTTTTTCTATTTGATTTTGTATCTTTGTACCCTTGAAATTTTACCTATAGCATTGCTATATGTAACACTTGTTAAAATTGTACAAATAGTTTAATAAGATGGAAAACAAAACCTTGAAAATCAAGAAAGTATTGGTTTCACAACCTAAGCCTTCTTCCGAGAAATCACCGTATTTTGATATTGCTGAAAAATACAATTTGAAAATGGATTTTCGTCCTTTCATTAAAGTAGAAGGCGTTCTAGCCAAAGAGTTCAGACAACAAAAGATTTCTATTCTTGATCACACCGCTATTATTTTTACTGCACGCACAGGAATAGATCATTTTTTCCGTCTATGTGAAGAAATGCGTATTACAGTTCCCGATGACATGAAATATTTCTGTATTTCCGAATCGGTAGCGCTTTATTTGCAAAAATATATCGTATACCGTAAACGAAAGATATTTTATGCCGAAAGTGGGAAATTAGACGACCTTTTAACGGTTTTACTAAAACATAGTACCGAAAAATTCTTATTGGCATCGTCGGATGTAAGCAAAGATGAAGTGACCGATTTGCTTGATAAACACAACCTGTCTTATGATAAGGCTACGATGTACAAAACGGTAAGTAATGATTTTGGGCCTGACGAAGAGTTTAATTATGATGTATTGATATTTTTCAGCCCTGCCGGAATTGCTTCTTTATTGAAAAATTTTCCTAATTTTGAACAAGGCGACATAAAAATCGGGTGCTTAGGCCCAACAACAGCCAAAGCAGTAAAAGAAGCAGGACTTCGGTTAGATTTTGAAGCCCCCCGTCCCGATGCACCATCTATTACTGCGGCGCTCGAAATTTTTGTGAAAGAAAATCATAAGAATGCAAAAAAGACAGTATAACAATAATACTATTGATAATCATAAAAGGATAAAATACTAAAAATTTTATCCTTTTGTTTTTTTTATTTACCTTTATCTTTTACTTTATTTATCTTTTGTGCAACATAAACTTACATTTTCCAAATCAGAGCGTTTAACGGGAGAAATACGCATTAAAAACCTTTTCGAAAAAGGAAATTTCATGCTGTCTTATCCTTTCAGGGTCGGCTATATGACTGTACCTAAAACGGATATTCCTGCAAAAATTCTGATAAGTGCGCCGAAGAAAAGATTTAAGCATGCTGTTGACCGTAATCGCATAAAACGTATGATCAGGGAAACATACAGGTTAAATAAGCAAGCTTTGTATGATGTTTTAATAGAGAAAGATTACTCCATTCTTTTATCTGTTAATTATATTTCTTCAGATAAATTATCTTATGATATTATTGAAAAAAAGTGGATGGAAACGCTTCATAAACTGAGTAAAAATTTGCCATGAAGAAACTCCTGACATATGTCTTTTTGCTTCCTGTTTATTTCTATAAATTCGCCATATCTCCCTTTACTCCTGCCAGCTGCCGGTACACACCAACTTGTTCTCAGTATGCCGTAGAAGCATTAAAGAAATATGGGCCTTTTAAAGGATCCTGGCTCGCTATAAAAAGAATTTCACGTTGCCACCCTTGGGGAGGCCATGGATACGATCCTGTGCCCTGAATTATTGAAGATTCTGGAATACTTCCAACAATACCTTTTCCTCTTTTTCCCAGCAAAATTCGGAACCCAATTCTTTTAATCTGGCAGAATAAGCGAATTTTCCTTGATTCAACATTTTAGTAATCGCTTTTTTCAAAGATTGCGGATCATGACAATCGGTTAAAACTCCGGTTTCGTATTTTCTTACAATGTTTTCAATTTCAGGGAAATTGGTTGCCAGTAAAGGAACTCCGGCTTGCATAAAATCGAAAACCCGGTTGGGTAACGAATAGTAATAACTCAGTCCCCGATTTTCTAACAAACAAAGCCCTATATCGGCAGATTTGGTATAAGCAGTTAAATTTTCCGGAGGCATTTTCCCCAGAAAAAATACCCTGTTTTGTAAGTTTAAACGTTCTGCTTGTTCTTTCAAATCTTCCAATTTATCGCCGGTTCCGATGATAACTAAAATACAATCTTCGTTTAATAAGGGCATACAATCTATTACCCATTCCAATCCCCGCCCTATATTTACAGCCCCCTGGTAAAGCAATATCTTTTTACCCGGAAAATCATTATTTGGAGTGATTTCATCGGTATTTTTACAATATGGTACATTTCGTACAGCAGCCATATTAATACCATATTTCCGATGATAATAATCGGCAATGGATTGGCAAACGGTGTAAGAGTTTTTGAGTTTTGGAAAAATATAATTTTCGATGCTTTTCCATACTTTTTTCACATATTTCCGGTCTGTTACTTCCGGTACTTCGGGAAATAATTCGTGTGCATCAAAGGCTAACTTTTTATGTCTTATTTTGCTGACCCAATAAGCAGGCAGAAGAGTATCCGTGTCGTTGGCCAAGAAAATATCAGTTTTTGAAAAAAGGAGAGAAAAGAACAAGCGTAGGTTTATTTCCGCATAAAATGGAAATCCTTTAGAGAAAAGTAATTTTAATCTTTTGTGAGAGTAGGGTGCCTCAAAAGGCAAACTGTTTTTTAATTTTCGCCCGATCAGTAATACCTCAAACCCATTTTTATGAAGCGAAAGGCTTACTTTCTGTACACGTTGGTCGGTACAAAGGTCATTAGTGGCAGTTATGATAATACGTTTTTTCACTCGAGGTAATCTAATAGTACTGAGTATAATTTCTTATGGCCGAATCCGTTTGAATCACTCAAAGTATTATTGTGCCAAAGCAAAGTTAAATCTCCATTGAATTTCTTTACTTCTTCAATCAATTTTTGAGCATATTCCAAAGCTTCCTGATAACTTAAATCCATGTATTTTGTTTCGCTCAACGAAACATCCATTATGGTAAGCGGATGTAAAATCAATTCTGAAACATCTTTGTTTTCAACGTTAATCCATTTTACAGCGCGACAGGTTCCTAGGCGGAATCCTGCAACATCTGCATATCCTATCGTAAAATCATCTGTTATACCGGCATTTATTACCGATTGCATATCCTGAGGTTCTTTACACCGCAAGTAATGGTTTCTATTATAACAGATTTTTTCAGTTGAATGTTTTTCCAATTTTTTCTTTTCTTCTGAAATAAGATCAGGTTCATCGCTGGATAAATAACTGCAATGCAGGCCTATGGTTGCACCTGATTGTCGGGATATCCGGAATAAATATTGAATATCCTTTGACGATAATTTATAATAAGGGTTATCAAAAATACACGGTTTGATCGTAGATTTTATGAAGAAAATCGTTTCTGCGGATACTTTTTTATTTTGTTTTAAAATCCATGGAAAGGTAAAAAAAGGGTCGGTTTCTACATTCCCAAAAAATATCTTTAGCGCAGCGGGAAAATTTTTAATGTTTTTCAATAATGTGTTTGCCAGATTTCTCCAAGTACGATATATAAATGGAATATCAATATCGTGTGTCAGATAAATCTTATTGAATCCGGCAACAGGCTTGGGTGTTGTTATTCCCGCTTCTCTGAGATACTTACGGAGCAGTTGCCCATATTCGTCAACAATAGGGCGATGTATAAAATTTCCTTTATATGGAACAGATTCTTCCCCGGGAAAGCGTCCATGTTCATCGCGACATTCAGGGCGAATCCATTCTTCGTATCTAGTTAACAAGAAATAGGAAGAAGCAATGATATCGGCATAAATAACAATTGTTTCGCCTTTTTTTTCGATAATTGGTTTTCCATAAAGGATCGGAACTCCGTCGATATTCTTTAACGGCATTGTAGGCAAAGAGCTTGCTTTGCCATAATTCTCTTCATTAAAAAAGCCTGAAGGGATAATAACTATTTTATATTGGTTAAAAGCTGATTCGTCTGATGTATATCCAATTGCATCTATTGCACCGGAATCTTTTTCGGAACCAATTAAAAAACCAATAATATAATTTATTAATCCATTCATTTAGAAGATATTCATTTTTTATATTTTATATCTTTTTGAGAATCCAGATGTTCTTTCCTTTTTCCGGAGAAAATATCGTACCTGCAATATTCACATTCTAAAGAACTATTCAGCATTTTAATCTTTTTCGAAGGCTTTAAACCAATTTTATTGAGGCATTCTTTATGAGAACTGATAATCCAGGCTTCATAGCCCATAAAATGATGTTTGAGGCGTTCGCCAATGTCACTATAAAGATCGTAAATATTGTCGGATGTGATTCTTTCTCCATAAGGCGGATTGATAATTACAATGCCTTTTTCTGATGGTGGATCAAGTTCCTGAATAGGACATACTTTTAAATCGATATATTTGGACAGCGCGGCGCTTTTTACGTTTGATTCGGCTATTTTGATGGCTTTGGACGAAATATCCGATCCATAAATCTTATAATTGAATTTACGTTCTCCGGATTGATCGTTATACAATTCGTCAAATAAATCTTCATCAAAGTCGCTCCATTTCTCAAAAGCAAATGCTTTTCGGTAAATGCCCGGCGGAATATTCAGCGCAATCATAGCGGCTTCTATCAATAAAGTCCCCGAACCGCACATCGGATCTACAAAATCGGAATTTCCATCCCATCCAGTAAGCATGATCAATCCGGCGGCCAGTGCTTCATTAAGAGGAGCTTCGTTTTGTGAAATACGGTATCCTCTTTTGTGGAGAGATTCTCCCGAACTATCCAGAGATATGGTGCAAGTGGTTTGGGAGATATGAACATTGATCATTATATCCGGATTTTCGATACTTACCGAAGGACGTTTACCATGCTTTTCGGTAAATTGGTCGGCTATAGCGTCTTTTACCCGGTAAGCTACAAACTTGGAATGTTTAAAAACCTCCGAATATACCACCGAATCAATTGAAAATGTCTTTTTTAAATCGAGATAATTTCCCCAATCAATCTTTTTTACTTCTTCGTATACTTCGTCTGCTGAACCAGCTTTAAAAGTTTTGATTGGTTTTAATACACGGATGGCTGTGCGGCAATGCAAGTTTGCTTTGTAAAGTAAGGCCAGATCTCCTGTAAAGGAAACAGCGCGGCGATGAATTTGTAAATCTTCCGTTGCGCCTATTTTTACAAGTTCGGAAGCCAACACCTCTTCTAATCCCTGAAATGTTTTTACTAATATTTGAAAGTTTTCTTTTAGCATATGGTATAAATATAAAAAAAGCTAATTGGTTTTTATTTCCTTATTAATTTTGCTTTTATAGCCGGAATTAATTTATTTAAATCAAGCTTTAAGGCAAGTATGATAAACAAACCGAATAACAAAGTGCGGTAAGCGTAATATATGATATTGTGATTGTTTTCAACCAGAAAACTCAATCCATATAGCGCTAAGGTAGCAAATGTGTAAATCCCAATACGTTTTAAATCATATTTAATCGGCATGTATTTTTGTCCAAAATAATAAGAAACAAGCATAATAACGAAATAGCACATGAAGCCTGCCCAAGCAGAGCCGATGTAGCTAAAAAGAGGTACTAATACAAAGTTTCCAACAATGATAATGACGGTTCCGAGCATCGAAAACCAGGCTCCGTACATTGTTTTATCGGTAAGTTTGTACCAAAGAGACAAATTAAAGTAAATGCCCTGAAAAATAAATGAAAATAAGATAATAGGCACTACATTCAATCCTACCCAATAATCTTTTTGTATTAAATATTTGAAAATGTCGATATATAGTACCATTCCTAAGAAGATGATGAATGAAAATAATATGAAATATTTCATCGCATCGGCATAGGCGGTTAAACTGTCTTTATCTTTTTGTTGTGAAAAAATAAAAGGTTCATAGGCGTAACGGAATGCTTGGGTAAACATAAGCATTACAAGGGCAATTTTCGACGTAGCGCCATAAATTCCCAGATCTGCGGCTCCTTCTTCCCCGGGGATTAAAAACGGAAAAAGAATTTTGTCTAATGTCTGATTCATAATTCCCGCGATACCAAGAACCAATAGTGGCAATGAATATTTCAGTATTTTTTTTAATAAAGAAAAATCAAAATGGTATTTATCTGCCAGCACAAAAGGAATTAATATTAATGTTTGTAAAGCCGTAGAAATAAGATTCGCTATAAAAACGTATCCAACACCATATTCGGGATTATAAAACCAATTAACGGTTCCCGGAAAGTTTTGCATTAACCACGGACAGGCCACTAAGAAGAAAAGGTTAAATGCGATGTTGAGAGCAACAAATAAAAGCTTGAATCCGGCAAATTGTAATGGGCGTTTTTTAAACCGCAGAAAAGCAAACGGAATGGATGCAAATGCGTCAATAGCTACAACTATGGCCAACATAGTGATGTATTCCGGATGATCGGCGTAACCCATTGCTTGGGCAATCGGATTTGAGAAAATAACGACAATGAAAGTGAAAATTAATGAAGTTATTCCGATTGAAGTCAGCGAGGTTGAATAAACAGTAGAAGGGTTGTCCTGATGATTGTTGGCAAAACGGAAATAACCCGTTTCCATACCATATGTAAGAATAACCAATAATAATGCTGTCCAGGCGTATAAATTGGTAACAACACCATAGTCGGCAGAAGAAGCGAGTGTATAAGTGTAGAGTGGTACCAGTAGCCAGTTCAGAAACTTCCCGATAATGCTGCTTATACCATATATGGCTGTATCTTTCGCGAGCGATTTCATTTGTTCCGCCATAAAAGTCAATTTAGAATTTGTACAAAGATAATTGAAATCATTGATTGATAGAACTAGTTAAGAATGCATTTAATTAAAAAAGGAAAAAAGTATCACTTTCTTCCTTTTTAATAGGTTATAAGGCAATAGCGGCAGACCGTGAGTTGGAACCTGTGTTTTTTTTCTACGCATATTTGAATCTCTTTTCAAATACTTCATTTCTATGAAAATTCATATATTCAAGTCTCTTTTTATTGAGAAATTTTTTATCCAATTTATACTCTGATACAGATTCTCTGACATTCTCATCTAATTTTTCTGCAAAAAGAATTTTTCCTGAATCATCAAATGTAATATATCCCAAGTCGAATAGCGAATCAATGTTCTTACTCAATAAAATACCATTGTTTACATCATATGCTTCATTATCATTGCATCTTATGAATGGTTTAATATGGCTTGCAATCAATACAGGGTAAGCTAGTTTTTCAACCATACAGACTCCATCTTGTATTTCATTGCAACTTTCTTCCTTTAATTGAATTTTATACAATCGATGTAAATATGGGTCTCGAACTTTTTTATCCTCCTTAATTTCTTCTCCAAAAATTCTTTTTGCATCTTCTTTGAAATATAATTCTTTTTTAACAAAAACCACATCATCCAATTTCCCTAAAAAGTTGAATAAATAACCGACTTGATTGTATTTTCTAATTTTGAAATCTATTTTTTGAGCATCTTGTTTTGCTAGTATAAGTTCATCGAGTGTTAAATACCCTTTATCAATGGTTTCAATATCAACAAGCATTAAGGCTTCAATATCAGATTTATGTAATTTCCCTACATTTTCTAGTGTTTTTATTAGAAAATTGATTTCTCTTTTAGAAGAATCCTTAGTAACACTTCTATTAAAACTTGAATTTGTATAAAATATCTTTGAAAAAATAAATTTTCTTTTTCTATCTGTCGTAGCCTCAAGAAAATTCACAGCGTCTAGATGATAGGACTTCAGTTGAAAGTTCACAAATCCTAACTTTACAAATTGATTAATGCTTTTTCTAACAGAGCCATAATCAACTTTGGGAAATTTTTCAAAAACTTCATCTTGAAGTTTTTGAAATAATTTTGATGTATAATTCTCCTCTGAATGTTTATCAATAAAATTTACAATTATTTTAAGAGTTCCTATAAAATTATCTTCGTTAATATCAGTATATTCTACTGTTAATTTCCAATATTCTTCATAGTTTTGTTTTCCCATATCAATCTCGTGTATTATCAATTATGAATAAATATTCTGTATTGTTGTTTTTATTATCTTTTCCTGTTATCTTATAAGTATGAGGTTGTTCTACCACTTGAATATTTTTTGAATATTTTTCCAATAAGCAGATTAATTGCTCTTTAGTAGGATAGGATGAATTATTATAACTTAAAAACCAATATTTAAAATTGCCAAGTTTAGAAAACAATTTGTCAAATAATTCAAGAGATGTTTTTTTGTCAACAAAATTATTTTCAAAGGCTGTTAGCTTTTCTTCTGCAATATATTCATCAAGCATACCATAAAATCCGAAATAATTATTCATTGTACCTGTATAAGGCGGGTCTAAATAAGCAATATCTGCTTTTACTGTATCTAAAATATCAAATACATCTGCATTTAAGGCAATATTTTCTTTTTTATTATCAAAAATCGCTCGATTGTATTCATAATAGTTCTCTAAAAAATGAAATTTGAATGATTTATTATGATATGCTCGTTTTCGTTTATATTTTTCATAACTATATTTTTCATCCCGCAATTGAACTATTTTATCCCAGTTAATATTAAACCGAGAATAAGGCATTTTTCGAATCATTGCTCTACGGATTAAAATCAACGCTAATGATTGTTTATAATCAGAAGTTAGTTTTTTAATATTTTGTCTATATAAGTCCAATTCTTTGCATTCTTCAGGGAAAAAGAATACTTCCGAATAATTCTTATACATAAATCCTTCCAGAGGCATTCCACTGAATATAAGTTCTATATCTGCATAAGAAAGAGTGTCTTTGCAATTTTCGATTAAAGATTTTGAAATCAAATGGTTTACTTTTAATATGTCATTTGAAATGACTTGTAGTCCCTTTTGTTTCGACTGGTAGCTTACTGATCCTCCACCAGAAAAAGCATCAAATACACTTTCCGCATTTTCCGGAAAATGGTTAATAATCCATTGAGCTATTTTTTCTTTATTTCCAATGAAATTTATTTTAGGAAATTTGCGCATCATTCTCAATCATTTTTTTTATTGTTAATGCAATTTCTTTTGCAAAAAGAGGGGGAACCGAATTCCCAACTTGTTGTTGTTGTGAAATAGAAGATCCTTCAAATATAAAATCATCAGGAAATGTCTGTATTGCAGCAAGCTCCCTAACAGTTAAAGCTCTATTCTGCGAATAGTGAAATACTTTTCTCATATCGCCTGTAATACAAATGCTTGGCTCTGCGCTTTTATAACGAATATACTTTCTAACATCGCCACTTTTAGGTCTTATTTTTTCAGGAATCTCAAACCTATTTCCTCCATCAGAAATATATTTCATCTTTTCAAGCATTTGTTCAGAATGCTTCATCGCAATATGATTAGGAATTTCAGATTCTTCTCCAGATTCTAAATATGGAAACCTATTTATTGTTTCTTTTACGGATTTATACTCTTTTTGTTTTTTTGCTGGGAATTGAATATTGGAGGATATTCTACTGCCTATAAAAAGCACCCTTCTTCTATTTTGGGGAACATCAAAATCCAAGGTGTTTAAAACTCTGCAATCAACAGTATATCCTAAATTTTTAAAAACAGATAATATTTCATTTTTTGTATTTCCATTGTTATGGGTAAAGAGACGTGCTACGTTTTCCATAACAAAATATTTAGGTTTTATAATATCAACAATCCGTGCAAATTCTTTAAATAAATGATTTCGTGGATCATCTATAAATTTTCGCCCAATATTGCCAGCAATACTAAAACCTTGACATGGCGGCCCTCCTATAATAATATCTATTTCATTATTTCCAATTTGTTGAAAAATTTCCTTCTTTGAAATTTTTGAAATATCATTTTGAATAATAGTATGTTTTGGGAAATTTCTTTTATATGTCTTACAAAAATCGGGCTGTATGTCTAATGAGAAAATATTTTTGAATTCAGCCATTTCAAATCCTAATGACATTCCTCCTGCCCCTGAGAATAAATCTATGTATGTTGGTTTAATATTCATAGATTTATGTTTTTATTTTTAGCGGAACGTAGATATTTTACTTTTTCTTCTGCGACCAACAAAATATTGTCCGAATACCCAATGTCGTATATTTTTTTAGCTATAAAATCTCCAAAATATTCAGTCTTTAAAATAGATAAATCGATTTCCACAATTTCCGATAATAGAGGTAATCTTTTTTCGTCAAAGTCTCTTTTCCCATTTTCTATTTTGCTGAGATTAGCCGAATCTAAATCAAGTTTTGCCGCTAATTGTGTTAGTGTCATACCTTTCTTGATTCTTTGCTTTTTTACAAACTCTCCAAAAGTTTCTTTCATATTATTGACTTGTCATTTTTTGAC
>JAVBUB010000109.1:0-9544 GCA_031555675.1 Paludibacteraceae bacterium
TTTAGAGGTTCTAAAAAGAACACTCCTTATGCAGCTCAAATGGCAGCACAAGATTGTGCGAAAATAGCTTTTGACTTAGGATTAAGAAAAGTAAAAGCTTATGTAAAAGGACCTGGTAACGGACGTGAATCTGCTATCAGAACAATTCATGGAGCAGGAATCGAAGTAACCGAAATCGTAGACGTTACTCCACTTCCACATAATGGATGTCGTCCTCCAAAACGCAGAAGAGTTTAAGAAACAATGACTATTAGAATCCGTATTTATGGCAATGATTATAATCAACCTCTCATAATTGCGGCTGCATAAATGAAGATTCTTACAACAATTAAATAATAAAATATTAATAAAATGGCTAGATATATTGGTCCAAAAACAAAAATTGCCCGTAAATTCGGTGAAGCAATTTTCGGTCCTGATAAAGTTCTATCAAGAAAAAATTATCCTCCGGGACAGCACGGAAATAACAAAAGAAAAAAAACCTCAGAATACGGTATTCAGTTAAAAGAAAAACAAAAAGCAAAATATACCTACGGTGTATTGGAAAAACAATTCCGTAATTTATTTGATAAAGCTTCTCGTACTAAAGGTATCAAAGGTGAGGTATTACTTCAATTATTGGAGTCGCGTTTGGATAATGTAGTATTTCGTTTAGGCTTAGCACCGACACGTGCAGCTGCACGTCAGTTAGTGAGTCACAAACACATCACATTGGACGGCCGTGTTACAAATATTGCATCTTGTCTCGTAAAACAAGGGCAAGTAGTGGCTGTTCGCGAAAGAGATAAATCATTGGAAGTAATACAAAACGCGTTGTCAGGTTTCAACCACACTAAATATCCATGGTTGGAATGGGATTCAGCTTCTATGTCAGGTAAATTTTTACATATGCCAGACAGAGCAGACATTCCTGAAAATATTAAAGAGCAGTTGATCGTTGAGTTATATTCTAAATAATAAAAATTTCATGGCAATATTAGCATTCCAAAAACCAGATAAAGTTATCATGCTGGAGGCCGATGATTTTCAAGGTAAATTTGAATTTCGTCCATTAGAACCCGGTTATGGTATTACAATAGGTAATGCGTTGCGTCGTATTCTTTTATCTTCACTTGAAGGCTTTGCTATCACTTCTATCAAAATAGAAGGGGTTGATCACGAGTTTTCTACCGTTCCGGGAGTAATTGAAGATGTAACAAACATTATTCTTAACCTGAAAAAGGTTCGTTTTAAACAAACAGTTGAAGGCATTGACAGCGAAAAGATAACCATTAATATTTCTGGAACAGAAGTATTGAAAGCTGGTAATATCGGTAAACATTTAACCAGCTTTGATGTATTGAATCCAGAATTGGTTATTTGCCACTTAGATCCATCTGCAACATTGAAAATAGAACTTACCATCAATAAAGGCAGAGGATATATTCCGGCAGACGAAAATAAGTTACAAAATGCTGAAATTGGTATTATCCCGATTGACGCTATTTTTACACCTATTCGCAATGTGAAATACAGTATCGAAAATTATCGTGTGGAACAAAAAACCGACTACGAAAAATTGGTACTTGAAATTCTTACAGATGGTTCTATTCATCCAAAGGATGCATTGAAAGAAGCAGCTAAAATTCTTATTTTCCATTTTATGTTGTTCTCTGATGAAAAAATTACATTGGATACAACCGAAGGAGAAGGAAATGAAGAGTTTGACGAGGAAGTATTGCGTATGCGTCAATTGCTTAAAACTAAGTTGACTGATTTAGACTTGTCTGTTCGTGCATTGAATTGTTTGAAAGCAGCAGATGTGGAAACATTAGGTCAATTAGCAGAGTTTAATAAAAACGATTTATTGAAATTCCGTAATTTCGGTAAGAAATCTCTTACTGAGTTGGAAGCAAAACTTCATAGCTTGAATCTTGCTTTTGGAATGGATATCTCAAAGTACAAATTGGATAAAGACTAAAAAGAGATGAGACATAATAAAAAATTTAACCATTTAGGCAGAAAAAGTGCACATAGAAAATCGATGTTGTCGAATATGGCATGCTCTCTTATTAAACATAAGAGAATAACCACTACAACTGCAAAAGCAAAAGCACTTCAGGTATATATCGATCCTATTCTTACAAGATCAAAAGAAGATACTACTCACTCACGCAGAACTGCATTCAGCTATTTGCAAGATAAAGAAGTGGTAACAGAACTTTTCCGTGATGTGGCTCAAAAAATAGCAAGCCGTCCGGGAGGATATACAAGGATATTGAGAACAGGTTTCCGTTTAGGTGATAACGCAGAAATGTGTATCATTGAGTTAGTAGATTACAACGAAAACATGTTGAAAGAAAAAGTTGCTAAAAAAGCTGCCCGTACCAGACGTTCTTCTACTGCAAAAAAAACAGCGGAACCTAAAAAGGTTGAAGCAAAAGTAGCCGAAGAAGCAGTTCCGGAAGTAAAGGAAGAATCAGCAGAATAATTAATTATTCTATAATTCATAAAAAGGGAAAATCGCAAGATTTTCCCTTTTTGTTTTTTTAAAGTAATATTTCTGGATAAATATAGTTATATACTAAAATAATAAAAATGGTGAAATATAACATTCTTTTGATATTTAGTTTAATAAGCGTAATGTTGCATGCACAAGATGGGAAAAGAATTATTTCTTATGATTTAAAAACCGGAATTGCAGATACATTGGATCATGTAGATTTTGATGAAGATATTGTTTCAGATTACACCGATTTTAATATAGGAAGATATTCTTCTATTTTTAATTTATTGGATACAAATATTCCAGAAGAACATCTTTGTGGACAATCTCAGTTTACATATAAACAACCTGCTTCCGATTATTATAACCTGAATGAATTTCCGATAAGAACAAGTGTGACGTTTTTTATTCAAAAAGAAGGACAATTGCGACAGAAATGTTCTGGTAGTATAGTAAGTGCAAAACATGTTTTAACTGCTTTTCATTGTGTAGCAAATACAGTAGAAAAAAAAGTAGTATTAGATTCTTTATTTGTTTGTCCGGCTTATAATAATGGAGAATATAACGAAGATTTTCAATGCTCGTGGGTTGATAAAATACACACATTGGGTACCTATAGTTTGAGTCCGGATTTTGCTTTGTTGGAATTGGCAGATCCTATTGGAGAAAAAACCGGCTGGTTAGGAATCGGATTTACAAAAAATAATGAAATGCTGGAAAATAAAATATTTTATAAATTTTCATATCCGGTACGAACAGAACCTATAATAGATCTAAGAGAATATAATGGTGATACTTTGTATTTTAATTATGGTATCATTGATTTTAAGAAAAATTTTAATGATAAGCAATTATCTATTCCTGGTTTTTCTTGTGGAGGAATTCCAGGTGAAAGTGGGAGTTCAATCATAATGGTTGAGAATAATCAAAAATATATAAGTTATGGGGTACTCTCTTATAGCTTTGGTTTGAATCATAATAGAATTACCGCTCCTTCATTTTATGCCCTCAAACCGGTATTGGAACCTTACTTGCATTTGTCTACAAATATACCTGCTCTATCAAGTGAATCTGTAGTATTGTATCCAAATCCAACAACGGATAAAGTGAAATTCCAATTGCCGGCATTAGATAATATCCAAATTCAATTGTTTGATTTATCAGGAAGAAGATTACTGCATAAACAGGTAGATAATTGTTTGGAAGGTGAAATAGATTTATGTTCATTTCCGGCCGATACATATTTATTATTGATAACATCGGAAAAAAACAGATTTGTCAGTAAAGTAATCAAAAAATAATAAAATAACATCTCTAATCTACGAAAAAACGAAAATAGATAATGATTCAATAGGGAAAGCTTTTGTTAACTTTCCCTTTTTTAGTTTAAAAAGAGGGCGTTTAGTTTAAGAATTTCATTAATTTTGTAGGCTTAATCGATTTTTAATGTAATAATGATATTAGAAAGTTTATTTAGAACAGTAGGTCAATACAGTATGCTGATGTATAAGACTTTTGTGCGTCCCGATTCATGGAAAGTCTTTTTTCGACAGTATATAAAAGAATTAGAAAAACAGGGGTTGGATTCCTTGGGAATCACAATTATCATATCAGTGTTTATAGGTGCTGTAATCACTATTCAGATGGTGTTGAATACGGATAATCCTTTTTTGACTTATTTGACAGGATTGGCAACCCGCGATACTATTTTGTTGGAATTCTCATCTTCTATCTTGTGTTTGATTCTGGCTGGTAAAGTAGGTTCAAATATTGCTTCGGAAATTGGCACTATGAGAATTACAGAACAGATTGATGCATTGGATATTATGGGAGTAAATTCTGCAAATTACCTTATCCTTCCTAAAGTAGTTGCATTTGTTTCAATTATACCTATATTGGTTATTTTTAGTATGTTTTTCGGTATTTTGGGAGGCTATGCGATTTCATTTTTTACTGATATTCTTTCTACTCAAAGTTATGTATATGGTATTCAATATGCATTTGTCCCATTTTATGTGTCATATTCCATTATTAAAAGTCTTGTTTTTGCGTTTTTAATAGCTTCTGTTTCATCTTATTATGGGTATTATGCTGATGGTGGAGCTCTAGAAGTTGGAAAAGCAAGTACGGATGCAGTAGTGAAAAGTAGTGTCTTGATATTGTTGTTCAATGTGATTCTTACCAAACTATTATTGTCATGATCGAAGTAATTGATGTAAATAAGTCGTTTGACGGGACTCCGGTTTTAAAAGATATTTCTGCAAGATTTGAAACTGGGAAAGTGAATATGATCATAGGACAAAGCGGTTCCGGTAAAACAGTGTTGATGAAAAGTATTATTGCTTTGCACCGGATTGATCATGGTAAGATTTTGTATGATGGTGTAAATGTACCGGATATGAAGCGTAAGGAGTTAAAAAAATTACGTGAACAAATGGGAATGCTATTTCAAGGATCTGCTTTATTTGACTCAATGACGGTTGCCGAAAATGTAATGTTTCCGATCGAAGTGTTTTCAGGTTTACCCAAAGAAGCAGCCCGCGACCGTGTGAAATTTTGCCTGGAGAGGGTAGAACTGGGGCATGCGGCCGATTTATATCCGTCGGAGATAAGTGGAGGTATGCAAAAACGCGCTGCTATTGCAAGGGCAATTGCTTTGAATCCAAAGTATCTGTTTTGTGATGAACCGAACTCCGGATTAGATCCAAAAACTTCCTTGGTTATAGATCAATTGATACACGAAATAACCAAAGAATACAATATGACAACGATTATCAATACACATGATATGAATTCGGTAATGGAAATGGGCGAAAATATTGTATTTATTTATAAAGGCGAAAAACACTGGCAGGGTAGTAAAGAAGAAATATTTACATCCGATTGTCAGGAATTGAATGATTTTGTATTTGCTTCCGATTTATTTAAATTGGTAAAAAAATCATATCATCATATTTCAAAATAATTAGAATTTCTATTTTTCCCCTTTCTATTTTTATTATGAAAATTGTTTCTTATAATGTTAATGGTATTCGTTCTGCACTTAGGAAAGGGTTGGCAGATTGGATGAAACAAGAGAATGCTGATGTTTATTGTATTCAGGAAACGAAAGCTCAACCGGAACAGATAGAGTCATCTTTATTTGAAGCAATGGGTTATCATTCATTCTTTTTATCGGCTCAGAAAAAAGGATATAGTGGTGTGGGTGTTTTATCGAAATTGAAGCCTGACCGTGTTGTGTATGGTATGAATAATGAAAAATACGACGTTGAAGGTCGTGTAATCAGGGTTGATTTTGGAGAGTTAAGCGTACTTTGCGTATATGTGCCATCTGGTACAACAGGTGATTTAAGGCAGGGATTTAAAATGGAATTTTTGTCTGATTTTGAGGTGTTTATTCGGAATTTGAGAACAGAACGCCCTAATTTGCTTATTTGTGGAGATTTTAATATTTGCCATAAGCCCATTGATATCAATAATCCGAAAAGGCAAATCGGAGTTTCCGGTTTTTTGCCGGAGGAACGGGAATGGATGGATCAATGGGAGTCTACAGGTCTGATTGATACATTCCGGATGTTTGACCAAAGTCCCGAAAAATATAGTTGGTGGAGTTATATGGGTGGTGCACGTTCGCGTAATGTGGGTTGGCGTATTGATTATCACTGGGTTTGCGGATCTTTAAAAGATCAGCTGAAATCGGCTGCTATATTATCTGAAATTGTACATTCCGACCATTGTCCGGTTACTGTAGAATTTAACCTTTAAGATATAGGGTATCTAATATTATTTTTTATTCCCATTAAACCTTTTTTGTTTTTATTCGTCAAATAATTGATATATGATATTTCCGTCAGAAGTTTTATATGATTTTGTGTGTCGTGTATTCGAAGCTATGGGAAGTAGTAAAGAAGATGCACAGATTACGGCAAAATCATTATGTTTAGCCGATTTGCGCGGTGTTGATTCTCATGGGGTTGCACGTTTGAGCGGTTATGTACGTCTTTGGGAGCAAGGACGTTTAAATGCTAACCCGAATATCAGGATTGTGTACGAGACACCTTCTACTGCTGTTGTTGACGGAGATGCCGGAGTTGGATTACTGGTGGCTCCTAAAGCGATGGAAATAGCCATAGAAAAAGCTAAGCATGCAGGTACGGGTTGGGTGGCAGTAAAAAACTCCAATCATTATGGCATTGCAGCGGCGCATTCGATATTGGCTTTGGAAAATGATATGATTGGTTGGAGTATGACCAATGCAAGTCCGCTGGTGGTGCCTACTTTTTCAAAAAGTAAATTTTTAGGAACAAATCCCATATCTGTAGCTATTCCGGCAAGTGAACAGCCTCCGGTAGTAATTGATATGGCTACTACGACTGTAGCCAATGGTAAACTGGAAGTGGCTCAGCGTAAAGGAAAAAATATTCCTTATGGTTGGGCAGTAGACAAAGACGGTAATCCGACCGATTCTGCATATGCTTTGAAGAATGGTGGAGCCATGTTACCTCTTGGAGGAGAGGATGGCGGTCATAAAGGCTATTGCCTGGGTTCATTGGTTGATATTTTGACTGGAGTTCTTTCGGGTGCTAATTATGGACCTTGGGTTCCTCCTTTTGTTTCGTTTCTGGATGCCGGAAAAGATTCGGTAGGAGAGGGGATAGGACATTTTCTGGGAGCCATGCGTGTAGATGCATTTCGTCCGGTTGATGAATTCAAAGCCAATATGGATAAATGGATTGATACATTCAGGAATGCGATTCCGGTGGAAGGGCATGACAGCGTGTTGATACCCGGAGATCCGGAAAGGATATTGACAGAGGAACGATTGAAAAATGGAATTGACCTTCTTCAACCAGTGGTGGATGATTTGCAACAGTTGGCTAATAAATTTAATATTAGTCCATTATAAATAAATGAAGAATTAAGAAAATAAATACTTGCTTTCATCGTTATTTTGTTAGATTTTTGATACATTTGTAGGTTATTTTTTATAAAAACAATTTTAAATAGATATAATTTAATAATAAGATTATGAAAAAGTTATTGTCTTTAGGTATGCTGATGATGTTATGCTCATTAGTATCCGCTCAGAAACAAGCTGAAATTGATTTTAAAGTAAAAGAGTTTGATTTTGGCCAAATTAAAGAAGAGAATGGTCCGGTTACTACCACTTTTGAGTTTACGAATACGGGAAAAGAGCCGTTGGTTATTAGTGGTGTATCTGCTTCTTGCGGTTGTACAACTCCCGAATGGACTAAAGAGCCGATTCCTTCCAAAGGAAAAGGATTGATTAAAGCTACTTATAATGTAAGTGGACGTCCGGGGCCTTTTAATAAATCGATAACAGTAAGGAGTAATGCCTCTGAACCAACAATAGTATTATACATAAAAGGAGAAGTTATACCTGTTGCAAAACCTCAGGAACCTGCTGAAAAATAATTTTATAGGCTGGCATTTTCAAAAGAAAATGCCAGTTTTATTTATACTAGTTTAGAATTTTAAAATATATAACAAATGAAAAAGTTATTCTCATTGAGCATATTTCTGATGATTGTTGCATTCGGGTATGCTCAACAACCTGTTATCGAATTTAAGGTTAAAGAATTTGATTTCGGAAAAATAAAGGAAGCGGATGGTTTGGCTAGTACTGTTTTTGAATTTACAAATACCGGCGTAGCTCCCTTGGTAATTAGCGGCGTATCTGCTTCTTGCGGATGCACTACTCCCGAGTGGACCAAAGAACCGGTTGCTGCTGGTGGAAAAGGGTTTGTTAAGGCAACTTATAATGCCAGCGGACGTCCCGGACCTTTCAGAAAATCAATAACTGTGAAAAGTAATGCTTCAGAAGCTTCTGTGGTATTGATTATTTCGGGAGAAGTTACTCCACGCCCTAAAACAACGGAAGAACTATATCCGGCTAAAATGGGCGATATCCGCTTGAAAACCAAAACAACTCCTTTGTTTGATATTTATCGCGGACAATCCAGGACTGACCGGATTGAAGTGATAAATACTTCGGATAAAGAGGTGGCATTTACTTTTGCCAATGTTCCGAAGCATATTGTTCTGGAGGCAAATCCATCAAAATTAAAACCGCAGGAAACAGGTTCCATTGTTATTACTTATAATGCAAAAAATGTAGATGATTACGGAACCAGGGTTGATGCTGTTTATGCTGTGATAAATGGTAACCAATTACTTACAGATGAATATAAACTTACTATTAATTCGAATCTGAGAGAAGATTTTAGTACTCTAACATCAGCTCAAAAAGAAAATGCTCCGGTTGCCGATTTTCAAGCTAAATCTGTTTCAGTAGAAGTTAAAAAAGGCGAAAAGAAACAGGTAACTGTTGATTTGAAAAACTCAGGAAAAGATAATTTATTGATCAGAAAAGTAAAAATAGAAAAAGGAGTTTCTAAAGCTTCTGTATCGAAAAGTACTATTGCTCCAAATAAAACTGTACAATTAAAGATGGATGTTGATGCTGCTAATTTAACCGAAGACTTATTGTCGAAAGTGACTGTTATTACGAATGATCCTAAAAATCCGACATCAGTAATTTCTGTAAATATTAAGGTAGCTAAATAAGAGGCATATTTGTTTATATACAAAAGGCAATCGGAGTTTTACTTTGGTTGTCTTTTTTATTTGAATAATTTATAAGTATAAATACTTTTTGTGAACTTTGTGGCTTTGTGGGAAAGAACTAAAAAGATTTGTATCTTTGTATTATCCGAAAATTTATACATCATGGAGCACGTCGAAGATAATGAAGAATATAAAGGTTTGTCTGTTTCAAAAGGAATAGAACAGCCTCCTATTTTAAACCCCTATTTTAAAAAATACAAAAAACGACCTGATTATACCGTATCGGAATATTTGGAGGGAATTTTAAAGGGTGATATTGCCATATTAAGTCAGGCCGTAACATTGATAGAAAGTTCCAGGAGTGATCATCAGGAAATAGCCCAGCAGGTTATCGAAAAATGTTTGCCTTATGCCGGAAATTCTGTTCGCCTGGGCATTACAGGAGTACCGGGAGCTGGGAAGAGTACATTT
>JAVBUB010000243.1:0-13848 GCA_031555675.1 Paludibacteraceae bacterium
GTACCATTGCATTCAAATCCCGCGGAGGACGTACTTCATGTCCACACGAAGCAGAAGTAAGGACCAAACACTACCAACCTGGACAACACATCCTCAGTGAAGGTACTATGCAGATGGAAGTGCCTGTATTGACGGTAAAAGGAGGTGCATACGCACTTAAAGTCCCAAGCAACCGTCCGGCATCATTCATGTTGGAATTGAAAAACGAATCGGAAACAAAAGACGATATGTGGTTTAAACTATTGGTAGACGAAAGTACTAATCCTTCGGGTGCAGAACTTAAAATTGATGGTATCGGTATTGGCAACGGGCGTAGTTTCTTAGTTCCTGCCGGAGGTATTTTGGAAAAAACATTAACCATTCAGAAAGGGCCGAATGTGGATAAATACGATAACATTCGATTACTATTAGTATCACAATGTCAATATGACCCTACGGATTATGTGAAAGACATTTTTGGTGAAACAACCATTTCGGTAGAATTTATTCCTTCCTGTTCTGATGTTACCATTAAATTACCGATGGATAAATGGACTGTCAACACCATTACGGGCGATAGCATGAAAGTGATATTGGAAGGATTTGATGTAAATTACTCTAACTTCGGACATGTTGATTTGCAATACAAACCGACTTCTTCATCCGAATGGAGTTCATTAATGGCCTTCTATGCCAACGAAAACAGGTATAATGATGCATCGACTACCTTGAAAACATTGTTAGGCACAGATCCGGATATTATTTACATGTGGTACATGGACAATGTTAAAGACGGAACTTACGACCTTCGTGCCCGTACTATTTGCGAATCGGCCACTACAGGACAATTGATTTCCGAATACAATACACCTGCCGTAACCGGAGTAAAAGACATGATATGTCCGGTGGAATTCGGAAAACCAACACCATTGAATGCCATATTATCGGGTACCGACAATATTATGATTCAGTTTAATGAAGATATAAATCAAGGACTGGTAAATAATACAAATTTCACCATTACCGGAGTTAAAAACGGGTCACAGGACAGCCACTTCACATCCGTACATTTCGATGGTGCAGTAAGTTCAATGGCTACCGAACAGGAAATTAACCTGGAAAGCAAATCATTTACTGTAGAATTCTGGATGAAACGTGACCAATTGGGCGCGGCGACCATATTCAACCATGGCAACTCTAAAGAAGCCTTTACCATTGGTTTCACATCTGATAATCATTTGCAGGTAACAGTTGGAAATACCACCATTACCAGCGATAAAATATCAAACAATACCAGCGAGTGGGGCCATTGGGCCATTACGTATAACGCCGAAAAATCTACTGTTTCTGCTTATTACGCAGCAGGTAGCTTCAATGATGTGTTGATGGATGAAAAACCGGCAGGTGCTTACCATTCTACAGGTATTGTACAATTAGGCGCAAGCTTCAACCAAACTAACTTCTTTGCAGGTAATATCCATGGTCTTAGAATCTGGGACAGAACATTGGCTGTAACCAAAATCAGTGCCGATATGAATAAAATACTATCAGGCAACGAAATCGGATTAATCGGATACTGGCCAATGAATGAAGGTAAAGGAACTCTTGCTCAGGATAAAGCAAGTTACCGCCATGCTACGTTGAATGCCGCCTGGAAAATTCTGCCCGAAGGTAAAGCATTATCTTTCTCCGGCGTAGACTCTTATTTAGACATCAATACCGGAAGCAGTGTGGTTATTACCCAAGAAAAAGACTTCTCTATCGAAATGTGGTTCAAAGGCGAACAAGACAATGGAGCGCTCTTCTCTTGCGGTAGAGGTGATGGCGTAGATATGGATACAAACAATAAATTAAGTATCTATTTTGAAGGAGGTTTATTGAAACTGGCCAGCAATGGTACTATTTATGAACTATCCAATACCAACTACCTGGATAACAAATGGCACCACTTGGCTATTTCGGTAAAACGAAGCGGAAGTGCCAACATGTATGTAGATGGTAACTTGGTAAATTACACGGACGGTATCAGAATAGGCTCGCTGGCTGCTGCCAATATGGTTATTGGTTGTCGCCAATGGAAAGAAGATTATCTCACGACGAAAACAGATATGTATTTTAAGGGAATGATTGATGAAGTTCGTTTTTGGAATATGGCCATCTCCGAAGAATTCATTTCTCACAACAATAATGTACGCTTATCCGGTAAAGAAGTCGGATTAATTGCCTACTATCCTTTCGATACCTATATTGTGAATGATAACGACCGCAAAGAACTCGCATTCTCACTTGCCGACCAGGTAACAGGTGCTACTATTCCGTCAGCTGTTGCAAACAACGCAGTACAAACCGATGAAAAAGCCCCGATTAAAGACGCCGGGCCTGTATCGGAATATGCATTCAACTTTGTAACCAGCAAAGACAAAATCATATTGAACCTGACAGATAATATAGATGCAATTGAACGTACCTTGATAACCATTACTGCCAGTGGCATACAAGATCTGAACGGAAACAAAATGCTATCTCCTGTTAACTGGATGGCTTATATAGACCGTGCCTTCCTGAAATGGGAAAGCGAATCGATAACCAAAACGAAACCGGTAAACGAAGCATATACATTTACAGTGAAACTAATCAATACCGGAGGCAATGTCGAAAGATTCAATATTGAAAACATTCCAAGTTGGTTGGAAATCACTCCGAATAATGGTAGTGTGGCTCCGGCGAGCAATGTTGATTTAACCTTTACCGTTCACGAAGGATTGAATATAGGTACATACGATGAAATGCTTTATTTGAAAGGAACCTATACCACGCCGTTAAGTTTCAATCTTCGCGTGGAAGGAGGCAAACCCGATTGGTCTGTAAATCCAAGTAAGTATGCAAGCTCCATGTCTGTTTTCGGACAACTGAAGGTAAATGGCATCATATCTAAAGACAAAGATGATATGGTAGCTGCTTTTGTCAACAACGAATGTGTTGGACTTGCCAAACCGCAATACAATAAAACGTATGATATGTACCTGGTATTCCTTACCATTTATGGCAATACTAACGACAAACCCGTTGAATTCCGTGTATGGGATGCCAGCACCGGTAATACATATTCTAATGCGAAACCAACAGATGTTACGTTCAAAGGAAATGTAATATTAGGAAGCCCATTAGAACCGGTAATGTTCGAAACCACCAATACCAATATGCAGGTTATTCCTGTATACGCAGGTTGGAACTGGATTTCATTTAATGTTCAAAGTCCGGCATTGAGTAATGTAAACCAATCATTACAATCACTTCTTGCTGTAAGTAATGGAGATGAAATAAAAGGACAAAAGTCAGGTGAATTCAGCCGTTACAACAACAATACATGGACGAATGCCAACTTAGGTGGGAGTGGATTCCAAAATACACAAATGTATATGCTGAAAACTGTCAATAACGGTTCATTAAGCATTTCCGGAACACCATTGGAACCAAAAGATATAACTATCAGCCTGAAATCGGGATGGAACTGGATTTCATATATACCTCAAACCAATATAACTGTTAGTGAAGCGCTTAGCGGACTTACTCCTGCTAAAAACGATATAATAAAAAGCATGACCGAATTCGCCGTGTATAACGATAGAGCCGGTTGGATAGGAAGCTTACAGTATTTACGTCCGAATGCCGGATATATGTATAAAGCCGAAAATGAAGGAAGTTTTATGTATCCAAGCTCAACATCTTTGAGAAGCAATGCCAAACAACGTCAAAAAGATAATGAAATTTCAGAACTGTCGATGACAAATGCCTATGAATATAACTTATCTTTAATTGGTGAGGTACAAACCGGAGGATCACTTCCGGCCAATAGTAAACTGAAAGCCAAAGTAAACGGAGAAGTGCGAGGCATCGCCGAAGGTATTGCCGTTGAAGGATATGATGAACCACTGTTCTTCCTAACCGTATCCGCTTCCGAACAAGAACCTATTTCATTCAGTATTGAAAACAATGGAGAAGAAAAAGAACTGAAAGAAAGAGTATTCTTTACCCAAAATGATGTTGTCGGTTCATTAGAACAACCAATGCTGTTTTCATTAAACGATAAAGAATCTTGCAATGTTTATCCAAATCCGTTTATAGATAAACTATATGTAGAATACTGGGCAGAAGCAGGCAATATAACTCAAATATCCATGTATGATCTGGTTGGAAATCAGGTTTATATAACAGAAAAAACTGCTATGCATTCAGGCTTACAACAAATGGTTATCTATGAAAGAGAAATATTGGGTGCAGCTCCCGGTATATATAATATACGCATTGTTACCAATAATTCGGCCGAAACATTTAAACTTGTAAAACAATAAGCAAATAATAAATATGAGACTATCCGGTTTCTCTGGACAGTCTCATATTTATGTTACATTTAAAAAATTACGATTATGAAAAAAAATAAAAAAATAATATTCCCTTTTTTTGTTATATTTGCTTCGTTGGTTTTACTTAACGGATGTAAGAAAGACGAAGATAAAAAAGGAAAATATGTTGAGAATCCGGATTGGATAGCTCCTATAGAAAATAACTACGAATATCAAATGACATATGTGGGTCAAGTTGCTTTTCAAGGAAAAATTAATGACAATACACAAACTATGGTTGCTGCTTTTTGTGGTTCCGAATGCCGTGGGCTGGCCAATTTAAAATACGAACAAGATTTAGGCTTATATGTTTTTTACCTGAGTATTTACAGCAATGAATTAGAAGGAGAAACAATTACGATTAAAGCCCACAATAAAAACACAAAACGAATGTATCTGAATTGCAAAACACTTACCTTTGTAAATGACAGTTCAGAAGGCAATATCAATACTATATTGCAATGTGATAAGTAGCCTTAATCCTATTGAATAATAGAAAGGCAAGACCAAATACGTCTTGCCTTTCCTGTATAAAAATCATATAATTTTGGCCATGTTCTGAATTTTATCAGTTTAAACAAATGCTTATCAAGCTTTTTAAAATGAAAATACTAATCATAGAAGATGAACTTGAAATAATAAAAGCAGTGGATACTTTTTTGACAGGAGAGAAATTTATTGTCGAAAAAGCTTCCGATTTCGATTTGGGTATCGAAAAAATATTTTTATACGAATACGACTGCATTTTGCTCGACATATCTTTACCCGGCGGCAGTGGGCTTAAATTGCTGGAAGAAATAAAAAAATCCGGAATTAAAGGAAATGTCATCATCATCTCTGCCAAAAATTCTATTGAAGATAAAATAACAGGTCTCGATCTGGGAGCCGACGATTATCTGACCAAACCTTTTCATTTAGCTGAGCTACACGCTCGCATTAAAGCCGTATTAAGACGCAAACAACTCAACGGACATGAAATTTTACATATAGGAAACCTGTCTATCGATTTCAATAAACATATTATTTCTATTAATGGTAAAACACTGAAACTAAACAGGAAAGAATTTGACATTCTTACCTTCCTGGCCACCAACATCAACCGGCTAATAACCAAAGAAGTACTTGCCGAGCATGTTTGGGGCGATAATATTGATAGCGCCGATAATTTTGATTTCGTTTATTCCCAAATGAAAAACTTACGAAAAAAATTAAAAGATAATGACGCCGATATTCAACTGGAAAATGTATATGGAATTGGTTATAAAATGATTCAATGAAACTCGTCAATCATTTAACATTACGCTTATCTGCCATTACCATCTTGATTTTATTCATGTGGTCGGTTGTTTATTTCTTAATACAAATGAAAGAAATTCACGATGGTATTGACGAAGGATTAAATAACCTGAAGCAAGAATTTATCATCAAATCCAATCATTCTGAAGGGTTTATTGCAGACATGGTAAAACATGATCCCATCAATATCATTGTAGAAGAAATAACGGCTGGAGAAGCTTATGCTTTTCAAGAAAAATACTCCACCACACGAGTATATTTCCCCTCGGAATTGGAAGATGAAGAAGTACGCATGCTCAAAACAGCTTTCCAGTGCGATTTGGATGGAAAATATTATGGGCTGAAAATATTTACCTCCACAGTAGAGAGCGAAGATTTAATTAAAAATATACTCTATCTACTTGCTTCTTTTTGGATTGTACTGGCTCTTACCATCATTGCACTAAACAGAATTATTATCCGGAAAAGTAACAAGCCATTTAAGAAACTGCTTTATGAATTGGAAAAATTTCATCTCAATGAAAAATCGGATATGATTGAATTTCAATACACCAGTATAAAGGAATATAAGGAACTCAATAAATCTGTAGAAAAACTTTTAAACGAAAACATTCAGGCATTTACCAATCAAAAAAATCTGATAGAAAACACTTCACATGAATTGCAAACTCCTCTTGCCTCGGCTATCAACAAATTAGAACTGATACTCGACAATGAAGATTTAACCCGGAAGCAAGCAGAAGAAATTAACGCCACCCTGCAAATATTAAACCGGATGAAGAAGCTGAATTCGAGCTTACTCTTGCTGGCCAAAATAAAAAACAACCAATTTAATGACAGTGAAGTAAATCTGGTTCATGTTTTCGAAGAAGTAATCGACAACCTTCAATCATTTATCGAATACAAGGAAATTAATCTCCGGATAGAAAAAAATTCCGGAATAAGCATTTTCATGAATTCCGATCTGGCTTATATATTAGCATCCAATCTGGTTAAAAATGCCATATTCCATAATATTAAAGGAGGAAATGTTATCATTCATTTCGAAGCTCATTCCATTGTCATAACCAACGACGGCAAACCATTGAACGGAAATAAACTCATTTTTGACCGCTATTCTTCAAACGGAAACAATAATCAATCTTCCGGCTTAGGGCTATCTATCGCAAAATCAATTGCCGACCGATATAACTTCGCCATTACTTA
Source organism: Paludibacteraceae bacterium (assembly GCA_031555675.1). Taxonomy (GTDB): domain Bacteria; phylum Bacteroidota; class Bacteroidia; order Bacteroidales; family Paludibacteraceae; genus JAISJU01. Next base: position 6,885 of record JAVBUB010000243.1, read on the forward strand.
TCAATACGAAGAAAAACACATTATTACTATTTTTCTTCCATAAAATCTTTATTTTTCTTCTTTTTCCCAATTCTTTCCAGATTTAGCACCCCATATTTGTAACGTAATTAAAACGTTAACATTATGAAGACTACATTTCGTATACTGGCAACCAGCATGTTATTATTGCTGAGCCAACTGATAACAGCACAAAATCCGGCCACATCAACTAAATACACCGATGCCGAAGTTAATAACCTGATAAAAAAATATCAAACATCTTCCTCTCGGGATGCTTCCCCAAATGCAGCCGTATCTCAACAGTTCAGAAAAGATTTTCCTGCTTCATATGATATTGATTGGGAAATGGGGGAACAAATATATAAAGTCGAATTTGAAATAGACCGAAAAGATTACAATGCCTATTATGATAGTCTGGGAAACTTATTAATGTATATTTTCGAAATTAAGCTATTGGAATTACCCGCTATTGTGAAAAATGCCGCGCAATCTAAATACATTGATTACAAATTTGACCGGGATCCGGAAAAAATAATAAAAGGTAAAAATATCTATTACAAAATACCCATGGAAAGAAAAGAAACCGAAATCAAAGCAATTTTCAAAAGTGACGGAAGTTTTGTAAAAGAATATTATGATTAAACCTGATCTATTATCCCATTTTGAATTTCAAATATTAAAAATTTAAATCACAAACAACCATGAAAAAATTAGCATTCATTTTTGGTTTACTCGCTGTAGCGGCAACCTTGACATCTTGCGAAGATGATAAAGTTATTCAGGAAAAAGATTTGCCCGGAAACGCTAAAAGCTTCCTGCAAGCAAACTTTTCCAATGTAGGAGTAACACGTGTCGAAAAAGACCGCAACAGTTACGATGTATATCTGGAAAATGGATTCGAAATTGATTTCAAAAAATCCGGCGACTGGGACGAGGTTAAGAACTACAGTTTACCTGTACCTTCAACCGTTATTGCTCTTATTCCGGAAAATGTATCCGGTTATGTGTCCGAAAATTATCCGGATCAATTTATTACCGGCATCAATAATGAACATTTCGGGTATGAAATCGACCTAAGCAATGGCGTAGAATTGATTTTTAGTCCCGACGGCACTTTCCAACGGATAGATCATGATTAACATTCCCTTAACTAACCCTCTATGATGAGTGATACAACTATAAAACTATTCATGAAAATAGCCTTTGCATTCCCTGTTTATCATCTGTTGTATGTTTGTTTTCAAATACCCCGCATCTTTTTGAGAACAAAAAAATATTTACTACTGACATATGGGAAAGAAAAGTAGCAACATTCAAAAATAGTTCAATGAGATCTGTCTGAAAAGTATTTTCAGGCAGATTTTTTATTTTTATCTCCTTTTTAATACCTCACAAAACTTTCGTACCTTTGTAAAGAACAAAATTTCATATTAAAACATGGCACAAAATTCTGAAGAGAAAGGAACGAACTCTAAATTCGCAACATTCTCAGACAAAAAACTTTTCATTGAGACTTACGGCTGCCAAATGAATGTGGCCGACAGCGAAGTAGTGGCTTCCATCATGCAAATGGCGGGCTTTGACGTTACAGGTAAAATAGAAGAAGCCGACGCTATATTTGTGAATACCTGCTCCATCCGCGATACTGCCGAACAGAAAGTGCTATCGCGCTTGCAATACTTTAACTCGCTAAAAAAGAAAAAAAGGCATTTGCTTATTGGTGTTATTGGCTGCATGGCCGAACGCGTAAAAGAAGACCTTATACAAAACCATGGCGTGCAACTGGTAGCAGGCCCCGATTCATATTTGGATTTACCTAACCTTGTAAGCACCGTAGAACAAGGAGAAAAAGCCATCAATATAGAACTTTCTACCACCGAAACCTACCGCACTGTTATTCCATCCCGTATTGGAGGAAATCCTATATCCGGTTTCATTTCCATTATGCGCGGTTGCAATAATTTTTGTTCTTATTGCATTGTACCTTATACCCGCGGACGCGAAAGGAGCCGTGACGTGGATAGTATACTCAACGAGTTGAAAGACCTCGAAAACAAAGGTTTCAAAGAAGTTACCCTGCTTGGACAAAATGTAAACTCATACAAATATGAAAACGATGATGCGGTAATCGAATTTCCCGACCTGCTGAAAATAATAGCCGAAGCAGCACCCACTATGCGTATCAGGTTTACTACTTCACATCCTAAAGACATGAGCGACCGTACTCTTGAAGTAATAGCCGCCTACCATAACCTCTGCAAAAGCATTCACCTGCCGGTACAATCGGGCAGCAATAAAATATTGCAACTGATGAACCGCAAATATACCCGCGAATGGTATTTAGAGCGTATTGCCGCCATCAAACGATTTTTACCCGAAAGCAGCATTGCTACCGATGTGTTTTGTGGATTTCATTCGGAAACGGAAGAAGATCACCAGGAAACACTTTCTCTGATGCGCGAAGTAGGCTTCGACATGGCTTTTATGTTTAAATATTCCGAACGTCCCGGAACTTATGCATCTAAAAACTTACCCGATAATATCGATGAAGAAACAAAAGTAAGCCGCTTGCAAGAAATTATCGACCTGCAAAACAAACTCTCCGAAGAAAAAAATAAACAAGATATAGGGAAAATTTTTGAAGTATTGGTTGAAGGAGTTTCCAAGCGTTCGAGAGAGCAACTTTTTGGTCGCACTTCCCAAAATAAAGTGGTAGTATTTCCACGCAAAGACAAAAAAAATGGCGAATATGTCAATGTCAGAATCAAAGAAGCTTCTTCGGCTACATTGATTGGAGAAATAGAAGAATAAAGCCTACCATTTGGCTAAAGCCAATACAAATACATCCTATTAAAATCCTCCAGCTAAAGCTGGAGGATAAAAAATCAAATTTACAACCGGCTTTAGCCAAATAATAAAATCAATGCCATTTGTAAAAATATACATCCATTTTGTTTGGAGTGCCAAAAACAGAGAACCTATTCTTCATTCTAAAGAATTACGACAACAAGTTTGGAATCACATATTTGAAAATGCACGAAAAAAGGATATTTTCATCGACAGTATCTACGGGCCATATGATCATTGTCATTGCCTTATATCATTAGGCATTGATCAAACGACTCAAAAAATTATGCAATTAATCAAAGGCGAATCTTCTTTTTGGATAAACAAGCACCAATTAACTTCTTCTAAATTCGAATGGCAAGATGAATATTTCGCTGTTTCTATGTCATAATCAATGGTTTATAAAGCTAGACATTACATCAGAAACCAAGAAAGACATCATACAAAAAAGATATTCCAAGAGGAATATGACGAATTTATTTACAAATATGGATTTCATAAAACAAAAGATATTTAAACACGCCAAGCCGATTACCATGAATTAAAGCTGAAGTAATTAAAATGAAAAAAACAATTACCGATAACCAATTAGGGACTATCATACTAACCAAAAGCGACAGGGCTAAACGTTTAACCATCAGATTAAAATCCGACCACATCGCTGTTACACTGCCATCTTTCTCTGTTTACGAAGATGCCTTGGAATTTGTGTATAGTAAACGGGAATGGATATTAACTCACCGGCAGAAACTCAATGTCAGAAAAAAAGCAATTAACAACGAAAATCCTTTCCGAACGCTGACTTTTGAAGTCAAACTACAACCAGCAGTAAGAAAAGATTTTTTTATTTGTTTGAAAAACAACACTCTAACCATAGAATATCCAGAAACCACAAAACCCGAAAGCGAAAATTCTCAAAAAGTATTCTGCAAAGCTATTGAAAACGGACTGCGACATGAAGCCAAAAGGGTATTGCCCAATATGCTCAAAAACCTGGCGCAACAACATCAGTTTTCTTATACCGAAGTAAAGATCAACTCAAGCAAATCGCGCTGGGGAAGCTGTTCGAGCAGGGGTAATATCAACCTGTCCTTTTATACCATGCTCTTACCGGAGCACTTGGTAAAATACATATTATTACACGAACTCTGCCACACCAAAGAAATGAACCATGGGCCTAAATTCTGGTATTTATTGGAGAAAGTATCGGGCAACAATGCCAAAGTATGGAGTAAAGAATTGAAGAATCACAATATGAATATTATATAACAGATGTTACGCACAACAAAAAAAATATTTATTTCATGATACTGATAGATATTTGCTTCGCGATATGTATTGATATTCATTGCTCCAAGATTTATCTGATGATCTGAATATCCTAATATCAACAAATATCTGCTACTATCTTAAAATAAGGATATCATAAAATAATAAACAAGATGAGTTTTCCGTTTAGCAAGAAGTTACATTTTTCGGAAACTGATTCAGTCATTTTTTAATCTATCAAAAAAAATGTATCTTTGACATTCCAATTAAAATTTCAACATTAATATTATAAGATGAAAAAAACAACGATTGTTACTGCATTATTCTTTATTCTTATACAATCGGTTTTTGCCCAGTCAGGTGAAAATGTTTATACGTTTCTGTCGCTGCCGTCTTCTGCTCATGTGGCAGCTTTAGGTGGAACAAATGTTTCCATAAATAACAATGACATCAACTTTACCATACACAATCCGGCATTACTTTCGGAGAAAATGAATAACCAGGTGGCTTTAAATGCTACTAATTACTTATCCGATGCTTTTTTCGGATCGGCATCATATTCTCACAAACTGGATGACAAAAATTACCTGGCCATCGGTATTCTTTTTCTTGATTTCGGAAATTTCTCCGAAAGGAATGAATATGGAGAAGAAATAGGCGAATTTTCAGCATTAGACGCTGCTATCCATTTAATGTACGGCCGGAAACTTTCGGAAAACTGGAACATAGGAGCTACTTTAAAACCTATCTTTTCTTCCTATGAAAAATATTCGAGTTTTGGATTGGCCGTAGATGTGGGTATGAGTTATCATACTTTGAAAAGCGGTTTTTCCGGAGGATTTGTACTCAAAAATATGGGACGTCAATTAACCGGATATTACAAAGAAGATAGCCAGCATAATGAAAACTTCCCCTTTGAAATACAAGCCGGAATTACACAAAAATTAAGTCATGCCCCCTTCAGAATTAGCATTACCGGACATGATTTACAGCGTTGGGATATGAGTTATGAAAATGGTTTAACAACAACCAACTCGTCTGGAATTACCGAAAATGTAGACAATGATCTGAGTTTCGGAGAAAATTTGATGCGACACTTGATATTTGGTCTGGAATTGGTTCCTTCCGATAAATTCTATATTGCTCTCGGCTACAATTATCAAAGAGGTAGAGAAATGAAAGTACTGGAGAACAAATCAATCAATGGATTCTCTTTTGGTGCCGGACTTAAAATCAAAATGGTTAAAGTGGATTTCTCTCTTGCTAAATACCACATGAGTAATACTTCTTATCATTTCTCACTGGCAATGGATTTGGGCGCATTCAATTTTTAATCAAAAGGTCTAAAAGATAAAGTTTTAAGTAGTACGTTTTACGTTATACGTTTTGGCATACTATTTCAAAGTCAGTTACGTAAAACTTAGAACGTAAAACGTATAACTTAATAAAGGTCTAAAAGTGAATAAATTCAATATGGTCATAAGACTAAAATTAGCTATCTTTACTTCATCATCCAATAACCATTTTAGAATACGAGTTCTTTTATAATGAAAAAGATAACAATAGCTATTGACGGATTTTCTTCTAGTGGGAAAAGTACCATGGCCAAATGGCTGGCCAAAAAACTGGGTTATATATATGTAGATACCGGAGCTATGTACAGAGCTGTAACATTATACTGTTTACAAAACAATATAATTTCGGGCAATGTTATTAACGAAGATGAATTAAAAGAATGCATCAATGATATCAAAATATCTTTTATTCCGAATAAAGAAACCGGAGTTTCAGAAACATACCTGAATGGCAAAAATGTAGAAAAAGAAATACGGACATTACTGGTTTCTGACCATGTAAGTCCGGTAAGCACGCTGAAATTTGTACGCAAAATATTGGTAAGCCAGCAACAGGAAATGGGAAAACAAAAAGGTATTGTCATGGACGGCAGAGATGTTGGAACTGTTGTTTTTCCGGATGCCGAATTGAAAATATATGTAACAGCTTCACCCGAAGTGAGAGCCGAAAGACGTTTTCTGGAAATGAAACAAAAAGGAGATAATGTTACATTTGAAGAAATACTGGGAAACGTTAAAAGACGTGATTATATTGATCAAAACAGAGAAGAAAGCCCTCTCCGAAAGGCCGACGACGCTTTGGAACTCGACAATAGCCATATGACCATTGAAGAACAGCAGGCATGGCTGATTCAAAAATACGAGGAAGTGATAAAAAGATATTAAAGTTGATAGTTAACCGGTACAGACCCTTATTAGGTTATACGTTTTACGTTCTAAGTTTTACGTAGCCGATCTGAAATAGTGAATCAAAAACGTATTACGTAAAACGTACTACTTAAAACTTTGTCTTTTAGGCCTTATGATTACAATAGAAATAGACGATAAATCCGGTTTCTGTTTTGGTGTTGTCAATGCTATTAACAGGGCGGAAGAAGAACTTGCCGTTCATAAACCATTATATTGTTTAGGCGATATTGTCCATAACAATCAGGAATTGGAGCGTCTGACCAAAAAAGGTCTCTACACCATCAACCACGAAAAACTGCAAAAGTTAAATGGCGCCAAAGTATTACTGCGCGCACATGGCGAGCCTCCGTCTACATACGAAATTGCCAAACAGAACAATATTACTATTATTGATGCTTCATGCCCTGTAGTACTTCGTTTACAAAAGAAAATAAAAACGGCTTACGATAAACAAAAGGATATACAAATTGTTATTTATGGTAAGAACGGTCATGCTGAAGTCATCGGATTGGTAGGACAAACAAAAGACAATGCCATTGTGATAGAACACAAGGAAGATGTAGACAAAATTGACTTCACTAAAG
>JAVBUB010000198.1:0-13973 GCA_031555675.1 Paludibacteraceae bacterium
CACACATATTTTAGTGTGGCTTATACGTGGAAATGAAAGATTAAGCAAAAGTATAAGAGAAGATATAGAATATTTTCAGAGTACTTATTATGCAAGTGTTGCGAGTTTACATGAAATAATATTCTTAATACAAGAAAAAAAGATGCAAGCGGATGATAGTATTTCTAAGATTATTAAAGACACACAAGAAAAGCAAATTCAATTTATAGACATAAAACCGCAGCATATAGAAGTGCTTGAAAAACTTTCTACACCATTGATTGGCAATAAAGAGCATAAAGACCAATTTGACAGAACAATAATTTCCCAAGGCATAGCGGAAGGATTAACTGTAATATCAGCAGATTCTAAATTTCCATTATATAAAGATAAAGGCTTTAAGCTCTTAGAAAATTAGCCTTTAACACTTGAACCTTAAACAAATCCACGCCAACCATAGTGTGGATTTTCTTTCTTAATACCCTATTAAAACTCTCTTAAGCCCTTTAAGAGTAGTCAAAATTGCTCAATAATACTCATTTTTCCCGTTTCGTTTCAAAATTCCCACACCTTAGTTTAAGACACTTTATATTTGGCACATAATACTCAAAAACATGTAATTATGCCAAAAACTACTGTCGGTTTTTCTGTAGAACCGGAAACAAAAGAAAGATTAAACTCATTATTCCCTCCCGAAATGCTCGGAGAAGAAAAATTAAAACTTCTCATTGGCGCATACGAAAACAAAGAAAGCAATGCCGAACAACCGGAACTGGATGTAACCAATTCGCCATTATATGTAGAGCTTTCGGAACTCTATCAGAAACTCGAAACAAATTTTAATACATGTAATGTAGAAAAATTAGATTTAGAAACCAAACTTTCTGAATTGCAATCAAAGCATGATATTCTTAAAGAAAATGCTTTCCCGTCCGAAAACGAAATAGTTCTATCCATTTCCCCCGCTACGCGAGAACTTCTTAATCTTGTACAAGAACGTTTAACTAAAAAGTTAAACAAAACAATTACTGCCGAAAATTTATTAATCGATACTTTTATTCTTTATAACTACAGACAATGGAATGATATGTTCTATCCATTTGTCGCACAAAAAAGTGAAGTTTTTGAAATATTTAAAAAATATAACCCGGACTTATCAGGAAAGGATATTGTATCATGAGTTTAGCCGACAAAATGAAAATGCAGATGGTTAAATCAGTATTGCCATCTCTTGTAGAAATGTTACCACAGGTAGAAGAATACATATCTGCCTATATCAAAGAGCAAACATTACAAGATGGTGAAAAAAGAGCCGTTGTAACGGTTTACAACAAGGAAAACTCCGGTTTATCAATTGCGCTTGCAGCCGTGGATACTAACGACACGCCCGTACGTATCATTCAGCAATCCGGGTTAGTGGATTTTATCAAACAGTTAATCTCAAATATCAATTAAAATGGGCTTATTAGATCAGAACCAGGAACGAAATTATTTTCCCGATAGCGAAGCCGATATCTTTTTACAGGAATTTCAGCAACCAAAGCAGGAAATGAATATTCCCGAAATGCCAGAGTTGGAACAGGAAGAGTCAGCAGAACCGGAAAAAAAAGGAAAAACTACACGTCGTGCTGCTAAACAGACGAGTAAAATTGTTGTCGGATTGATTGAAGGTCCAACAGCAACATTTGCGGAGATTATTTCTAAAGGTTGCGACTCAAAAAAATACAAATTTGACGACGGCGAACGGGAAACATTAACTGAAGCATTCGCCGATTACTTTGAAGTCAAAGGAGCCGACCTTCCACCAGGTGTACTATTACTTATCGCTGTACTTACCATTGTTGGTAGTAAGTTTGGTATGGCATTTAAAGACAGGAAAGAGAATTTGCGTATAGCTGAAGCTGAAAAACGGGCAAAAGACATGGAAGCAGAATTAACCTCATTACGTGAGCAATTGGAAGAAAAAACCAAAGTGAAAACTGATGAATGAAAGAACATCTAAAACGGTTGTAGTACTCGGAACCAACGGAACTGGCAAAACAACGCTCATTCGAAAAATTTTAGAAAATAGCGGTCAAAAATGTTTGGTAGTTACACCACATGACATGGAATGGCTCGACTGTCCTATTAATTTGCTTAATTCTCCTCAAGACTATAAATTTTCTGGTATCCAAAGACACATTTATGATGAAGAAACAATGGATAAACTGGCACATTTTAGTAGAGGTATTATTGTTTTTGATGATTGCCGGGCTTATTTCAATGCTTCTACTGATAAATTTTTGCATAAACTATTTATTTCACGTCGCCAAAAGATGATAGATATCTTTGCCGTTGCACACGGTTTTTCGGATGTGCCTCCCAAATTCTTTACTTTTGCAACCGATATCTTTCTTTTTAAAACGTTGGATAAAATTGAAATCCGGAAAAACGTACTTCAACGTTTTGATGAATTAAAAGCCTTACAAGAAAACGTTAACGAACGATCTGAAAAGGATATCCATTTTTATAAAATTTTCAAAAATTAAATATGTCAAATGATTCAACTTCTTTAATTCGCCGTGTTCCTAAAGATGAATATGCCAGGCGTATTGGCGTGTCGGGTTCTGTGCTCCGGAACATGTTGAATATTGAATTTTTTGAAGAGTTACAAAAGGCCGGATATAAAAAACATCAAAAATACCTTACTGTAACACAAATTGAGGTATTGGAAAGAAAAGCAGTAAACTTACATTTATAAAAGAAAAAAACTTATAAAGCTCAGAACTCCGGTTTTGAGCTTTTTTTTATTCTGTACAACCGCCTGTAATCAACAGAAACCAACGAAAATCGCTGAAAACCAATTGCAACCGCCAGAAAACTCATCACCCTGTTTTCCCGTACTCTACCTTTGATTTCGCTTAATAAAACAAATTAATAACATAAAAATTATGAATAGCACAAAGACAGTAGTCGTACTTACAGTTTTAATCCTTGCTGGCATTGGCGCGTTGGGTTATTTCTCTTATCGTACTTACGAGCAAACTAAAACGCAAGACTAATCAATAACAACATAAAATTAAAAAACATGGCAAATATTGTTACAGACAAAAAAGAAGCGTATCGCGCATTATCAGGTACACCGGTGAATGCTGACGGAAGAGCAATCGAATATTCAGGTCAGGGAGATGTATCGCTTGATTTAGGTCCAGGAGGAAATTCTTTTGCAGATGCAGAAGTGGGTTCTGTTACCTTACAAATTATCAACGATTTAGAGGCCGGACAAACTAAAAAAATTGTAATTTGTCCCGGTTGGTATTGGAAAGCAACCGACATTAAAGATGAAAATGGGAATCCATTGGATGGCATTATTGCGGAAAAGATTGCAGAAAAACTTACCGTTACATCTTCGAATGGTTCAGTTGCAGACTTTTTAAATTACCTCAAGTATCATCCAAGTACATTAAAGGAAATCAAAGTGAAAGTAAACGACGAAAACGATTTGGACATTCCGTTGTTTTATCGCGAACTATCGCCATTGGGTGCTTCATCAAGCGACAAATTGATTCCGTCTACCTATGCAAACGAGCACCAGGATAATCCAAAAATGATTACCATTCCTCAGGTTCAGACCAAAAACTGGGTGTTGGGAGTGGATAGCCTTTTGTATACTTCTGTCAAAGCAGGTCATTCACTGAGTATTACGTTTACCTTCGGAGCTAGTGCTAATAGCTTTAAAGAGTTGAAACGCAAAAATCAAATGGGACGTGCTTTCATCATCCGCAACGATAAATCTATCGAAGTTGTCGGTTAACTAAACAAATAAAAAATATGAATTTACGCAACACCTATATATTATTGCGTGATCTAAACTTCATGGTAAACGCACGTCAAGACGATGTGCGTTTACTTTTAGCACACGCAGGTATCGTACCGGAAGAAGGTGCGGAAATATCTTTTAAGGATATCTGGAAAGCATTGGAGTTAGATGCAGATTTCGGGAAGAGCTTGTATACTTTGCTTTATGGTCAAACTGCCAATGCCGGCGGTGATGTTGATTGGATGGACTGGGTTCAGGGAGTAACAGGTGGGCTGAGTACTATGTTTGGCACTATCAATTCAGCTAAACTGGAAAGTCAGTCATCTTCCAAAAGCAATCAAGATGTTCTTGACGCCCTTAATGCAATGGCAAACAAAGACAATGAGAAAGACAAAGAGAAAAAAAGCAATACCATGTGGATTGTCGGCGGTTGCATATTAGGCGCTTTGGTAATTGGTATCATCGTTGTTGTCATTATAAAAAAACGCAAAAGATAGACAGTTATGGGAAAAAAGATGACAAAAAAACAACTAAAGGAAGTCCAAAAACTGGCTACGCAGATAGTTATTACTTCCGGAGTTGCCAAACGGATTCCAGCACACAATGTCTACAAGAAAAAACGCAGTCAGGCCGTAAAGGAAGCCTATGCCATACTTCATAAGCCTAAACCGGCTAAAAGCAAAAGTAAAGCCAAACAGTTAAAGTTGAAGTTTTAGCTATATGCGGAATATTCAGATAGTACATGCGCCTGTTTTTCCAGAGAATCCAACAAACCCGGCACGGGCTTATTTAGACAGTAACGTCATAGAAATTAATGATACTGCTTTTTACGCCTTGCCAAAAGAACATCAAAGTGCAATATTAAAGCATGAATACGGGCATTTGGTAAACAATACACGCAGTGAAATCCAGGCAGACAGTTATGCCATTGAGCAAAGTAACCGCAAAGATAGCGAATCACTGGTAAAAACAATGAAAGCCTTGGAGAGTGTCGGTTCCCATGATGAGGATCGTATGCAAGCCGCATTTACAAAGTCTTTAACGGTAGCAGCTCGCAGAGGCAATAAAAAAGCAGCTAAATTACTGGGAATAACAGCCAATGCGAATGGAGAAAAAAGCAGTAACACAAGAAAGAATATCTTCCTGATCGTTGGCATTATCAGTTTGTTTTTACTCGTATTATATAAACTAAGTAGATGAAAAAGAAATATTTAATAATAGGCGCAGTTGTTTTAGCTATCGTAGGCCTTTTTGTCTATTATAGAAAAAAAGTATCTGTTAATCCGGACAACCCTTTTTCTGTGAATACCGCTACCGGGATAGCTGCCCGTAATGACATCAGGGAAGAAACTACCAAGGTAGCCACCGGCGTTGTCAATTCAATTAAGTCAGCCATAGAGGGTAAGGATACCACTAATATGACTCCGGAAGAAAAAGCGGCCTATACTGCGGAACTGGAAAAACAAAAAGCTGAAGCAGTAGAAATAAATGCACTAAAACGCGCTTTCTATGAACTTACCGGAACCAGCGCACCCGACGGAGGTACCGTGGAATCTTATCGTTCCCTGTTTAATGTAGCAAAAGAAAATGCTAAAAAATTACAGGAATATACCCTGATTTCAGGTGATAACGATTTTTCAGATAACAATTTTGTAAGTGTTGCCGATATCGAAAGGGCAATTACAGTCGCTAAACAACAAAAAGAAGCGAAAGCAAAGAAAGAAGCCGAAGAAGCTGCCAGAAAGGCACAGTTGGCAAAAGAACAGGCAGCTCTGGAAAAATGGCTACGAGATACCACGCAAAAATTCTTCGATGCCAACAAAATATATAATGATAATTTGCCTTACATAAGGGGAATCGTAGAACGTGCCCAATGGTCCCGTGCTCACATTACAGAGACGCTTAAAGGTAAATTGGGAATCCCTTATGTTGCTTATCGAAAATATGATACAGAGGCTTTGGATGTTCTTATCTCATGGGGCGAACATGATATAGTCGCAGCTCAGGCGGCTAACTGGGTATACAAACAAAGCAAAGGGCATGGACTCGAAAATTATGCCAATTACAAAGAGGCTAAAAATAGATCGGGGGCATCTAAAGCAGAAAGAGTAACCTTGTTGTATGGTTCTTATCCTGGTATAGAACCTTCGCCACGTTGGATGCTCGAAACTAAAGAAGAATACCAGGCGTTTTTGCGCTCAATCAATTTGGAGGGAAAAGGTTATGACTGGAAATAGATATGTTTTTTGGGGTGATCCCGATCCGCTCAATGGTATAGACGAGTATGTTCAAATGGTAAGAACTATTCCGGCCAATCCAGTACAAATAAGAGAAAATGCAGTCATGCAAACCTCTTTTAAAAACACAGGAGAGCAACCAAAACAACAGCAGCTTCAACCGCAGGCTTTTAGCCAGGAGCAGCAAAAAAATAAAATATTCGGGAATGCTACCAACTGGATTTTGATACTGATTGCATTCCTGTTGTTTTTGATATTCATAGAAAACCTGTAAAAAGATGAATGCAGTAAATTTTATAACTAAATACAAAATGTGGTTGATTATCATTGTTACGGTAATCGTGATTGCTGTTATCATCTACTTTGTCGGGAAGAAAAAAGGCAAAGAATATAAAAAAGTAGCCTTACCTGAGGACACAATGAAAAACCTAACCTCAAATGAAAGCGAAATCATTGAGCACTTAGCCAATGCCTTGTATAAAGACATGAAAGGGTTGAATTTTACTCGAGACATGGCGACATGGGATGAATATCTTGCAACCAGTGAACGGGTATTTTTAGGCACTTATAACTATTTTAACCAGAAATTTGGAAATGGTGAAACGCTATATCAGTGGTTAAAAGACGAATCCTTTTTTGAAATGCTCAGGAACCCATTCAATTCGCTTTGGTATTCTACCAGAAAACGAGTTCTTGAGCGTATGGAAGCAAACAAAGATATTTCTAAACAAATATAAAAAATATGAAAAAAAATAACTGGATAATTATAGGGATGGGATTATTGCTTGTGGCTGTTTTAGGGTATTTCTTTTTAAAAAAGAAAAAAGAAACAGGGCAAACAACGGCCGGTGAGCAAAACGGACCGGTTTATAATCACTCTCCGGAAGCAAAAGCAGTAAAGCAAGCCATAGACCAGGTAGCTCCAACAATATTGGAACCGGTACCCTCTGCAAGTAGCGCGGAAGTAGATGAGCAGTTTGAAAAGCTGATGAAAGAAATCACCGGATCAACTTCAAGTACAACAACCACTACCGGGAAAATGTATGCCGGTGCCGATGGTAGTACCAGTGATAGATTGCAAAATTTGAGTTTTCGCAGTATATCGGCAGAAATAGCTCTTAAAAATGCCCGTGCAAAAGCCGAAAAGGCAAAAAACAGCCGCAGGGGTAAAACTAAAAAGATTCGTAACAAATAAAAAATAAAGGACATGAAAAAGAAAAAAACATTGTGGATTATTATCGGTATTGTGGTAGTCGTTGCCATTGTGGCGGGTATTATCATTTACAAAAAGAAAAAGGAAAAAACCGAAACGCCTAAGCCCGGCGACAAAGATTTTAAGATATCGGGACTTCCGTCGTTTGAAGCCGCACCGCAAACTGACACACCGGGAGAACTGGCAGAGTTGGAAAAACAATTCACTCCCCAGGTTGCAACCGATGATCAGTGGACATAATTAAAAAACTTTATGAAAGCAAAAAAGACATATCTGACCATCTGCATACTTTTAATAGTAGCCTTGGCCGTATTTTTAGTATACAAATACAAGCATCTTTTATTTGGAAATAAAAACGAGGAAATAACAACTATTGAAGAAGTAATTCCCAAGGCTGTTTTTCCTCTAAAAAAGGGAAGCTCCGGCAGCTATGTAAAAAAAATACAGGAATGGATTAATAAACAGGCAGATATTGTTTTTGTCGGGCCACTTTTTGCCGTACCTGGTATACCACTGGTAACAGATGGAATTTGGGGAAGTAAAACCGATGCCGCACTAAAGTATATTTCTGAGAATTCGGTTACTATCAATGTTCCGCGAAGTGAAATTGACGAAACTTTTTACAAGTTATACATTAAACCAAATCGTTTGCTGTAATGAATTTAGATTTGACAGATATAAAATTGCCCGAGATCAAGGCCGGCATAGACAGCAAAGTGTATGTCAATCTTGGAATTACGGTTGTAGCTATTGTATTGGTGTCTTCCATTATGTTTTTTTTGGTAAAAAAAGCCTTTGCATGATATGATACTGGAAAATTTAGTTTTTAGTAACAAAACAGAGTTTTTGGCTAAAGTTAAGTACGTAGCCCAAAGACTACAAACCAATCCGGATTACCTGATGGCGGTCATGGCATTTGAAAGTAGCATATCTGCCAGCGCAAAAAACAAGGCTACCGGTGCAACCGGGCTAATTCAATTTATGCCGGCAACCGCAAAGTCATTGGGTACAACAACAGAAGAACTGGCAACCATGTCTAATGTCGATCAATTGGATTTTGTTTACAAATATTTAAAGCCATATGCCGGTCGGTTGAAAAACTTAACAGATGTCTATTTCGCTGTTTTTTTCCCTGTCGCAATTGGCAAAGCCGAAACCTGGGTGTTGCAAACATCCAGCCTGTTGGCTTCTAAAATAGCTGTTCAAAATCCGATATTCGACAGGAATAAAGACGGAGTAATAACAGTAGAAGAGGTAAAAGATTCACTGAATGAATGGCTAAAAAAAAAAAATATAATAATTAAAGTGACAATAGCCGGCGGTGGTTTGATAATTCTGTTATTCCTTATTGCAATATCTTATTTTGCTTATAAATACATCAAAACAAGATGATCAACGAAATTTTTTTTACTCCACATATTTACGATGATAGTTTCTGTGTTCAGCTCGAGGTAAAAAGGGAAAATGAACACATTAAATATTTTGGTTTTGGTCAATGTAGTATCAATTCACTTACCGATGCCAAATTTGCAATTTGTCGTTTTCATACCGATTTAAAATCCGGAATAACCACAAAGATGTGGGCGAATGGTACAAGGGCAAAACAACTGCCATTTGAGAACGTCGAAAATTATAATTATTTCTTTTTAAAGTAAGCCAATATGCAATTATCAATAGACCCATTAGCCAAACATTCTGAGGATAGCGAAGTTGCAGGCTCAAAGTGTGAAAAAATGCCTGTTGTTTTCCTTACTGAAAACGATGAAGTTTTCCGTAAAGACATTCATGTTTCTGATGGAGAAATCATGTCTATATATTGCGGTTATGGTTACGGCTATGGCAAAAACGATAGTGATGTTTTTATTGGCACATTAGATGATGTAATATGATAAATGTATTTCATAGTTTTTGGACAAAGCCGGGCGGAGGGTTCCGGAACGGCATACCTGTAAAAGATAATTTTTACGCGCAACTTCTTTGTGCCGCCAATTCTGTGTTATTAGCAAAGCGAAACGGCTGTAAAATAAACCTTTATACTGATAATGATGGCATAAAGGCGTTTGGTATTTTACCTTATGACAACATAAGTACAGACCTTGAGGACCTGGATGTAAACACTGCGTTTTGGGCTGCCGGAAAAATAAAAGCGCACCATGTGGCTCCGATCGGGCACATACAGATAGATATCGACGTATATCTGAAAGGTAAAATGTGTGTGGATTTGCTTGAGTATGCCCTTAAATACTACGATTTAGTAGTCCAAAACCGTGATTGCGAATATAGTAATTCGCAGTATTACGCAGGTGTAGTGAACGAAGCTCGCCGTATTTTACCCAATGGAGTACCGGCTGTTCCACATTTCGATATCAACGGATTGGTATATGCTTATTCATGTGGACTTGTTGGATTTAATTCACAGGAGTTGAAAGACTTGTATTGTGCCGGCTACGATGAAATAACAGAAGCATTTGAAAATAGTCCTTTGTTTGCTACCCGGGATAAAAACTTTTGTCTAGACCTGATTGCCGAACAGGCGTATTTAAAAATGTGTCAAAATGCTTTAGGGAGTCCGGATTTTTCAGTTATCGGTGATAATTGGGGGCTTGAGCAAAAAAGCTTTTGCGACAAAATAGGTTATACCCATTTGACCTATACCAGTAAATTCAGCGAGAAAATTATAGCCAGGAATGAAGATATCCTCAAAACGTTGTCGCTTGAAATTTGGCGTAAAGTAAGTGAATATAAAAAGTAAAAAATGGCAGACGATAAAAAATATATAAAAGAAGTTGCATTTGTATCTGATGGACAGACTTATTACGCCAGGTTTGGTGGTTCTTGTAATAGTGAAGAAGTTCAAGGGGTTGCAATTGATGTTACCTGCTTTAGCAGTAACGATGGTTCCTTAAATTATAATCAGATAAGGTACTGGCAAATTTGGGGTAAAATTGTTGGTTCTGAATTGTGTCTCAAGTTGCAAGATCGGGATGGAGATATTTTTGGCGAGGTATATTGCCCTTTTAGATGTGCAAGTATTGCTGTAAATACAGCGGCAAAAGATTCTAGCGACTTATATCCCGCTCCGGCTTATTATTTTGGCTTTAATTCCGTAAAAGTATCCGGGTTTAAAGTTATTCCTAATGGTGTTCTTCAATATGGAAACGATACAGCGTCAGATGGCTCGGTAAGTATGAATACAATATTGGAAATTTCTGCAGAAAAAGAGAGCAGTCGCGATTTTGTACTATTAGGGGAATTTTACTTTAGAGCTACATTAAATAGTCATATACAGACATCAAAACCTTTATTTATTGTTTCAGTTCCAATTCCTAAATCTTAAGAACATGCTAACTCAAGAAGAATTAAAACGTAATCGATTGGTTGATAAGAATATTCCGACAGATAGTGAGGGTAATTTACTATTAAATAATAATCAAAAAGTAAGCGGAACAAAACGACGGATAGAATCTTCGACTGGTATTTATCATCAGAAGCGACACCCGGAGCGACCTAATGAAGAATTAGGGGTTTATGAACAGTTTAATTTCGGAACAGCTCTTCCGTCAGAAAAGCAAACAGACACACCTGTAGACAATCAGGAATAAAAAATAAACTTTAAATGTAGAACATATGTCAGTAGTGGGAGCTATCATAGGTGGAGTTACAAGCATTGTTGGTGCTGTCATAGGCTCTAAAAATAAAAGTTCTGAATCCGAGGTACAAATGCAAGCTCTCATAGAAGCGCTAAAAGAAGAAAAGGAGAAAGAAGAAGCTAAAAAGAAAAAACAATTAATTTACGGTGGTGTCGCACTGGGTGCAATCCTGTTAATTGTTTTACTAATTCTTATTTTAAGAAAATGAAAGCAGTAATTGATTTTGTAGACAAATACGGTATAATTATCCTGGTTGGAATATTAGGGGCAGTCATCAATAGGCTACGCAAGAATATGAGTTGGGGGCGTTTTTTTGCCTCTATTATCATTTCCGTATTTGTATCTCTTTGTGTTGGTATTATAGCGCAATGCTACTTTAATCTTCCGGAACCGGTGATTTTTGTCGTATGTGGTTTATTTGGCACTTTTTCAGAATTGATTTTAGATGAAATACAGGACCTTATTTCAAAATTGTCGGATGTTATTATAAAAATTTTAATAAAAAAACATGGTGATGATTGATAACATTTTTAATTATTGCATCCGGGCATTGAATCTGGTATCTTATGTTTTTTGCCTCGTTATTCTTATTGTTTTTTTCTTTTTGGGCTGTGGAACTAAAAAACAGATACAAAAAAGTAATATACAAACAGAGGTAACCGAAAATACCAGGATAACAAATAATTTTCACGAGAGCCTGATAATACAGGATTCCTCGGAAGTATTTATTTTAGAATTAGACACAACTGTTTGGATTGACATCAGGGATGTTATTAATAAATCTGCAAAAATTCCTGTAAAACGATTACAAATACAAAAGAATAATATAAAGTCGGAAAAACAAGTAGACCAAAGCATCTTAGAAGAATCAGATAGCAAAATAGTTGTAAATTCTAATACTGAAGATATCACAATAAAAAAACAAAGCTGGTACCCTTATATTGCTATTCCTTTAATTATTATAATAACTTCTATACTTTTTTTCTTTAAAATCAAAAAAACATTTAGATTACCATGTCAAGACTCGAAATATTAAAAAAATCTCTATTAAAAAAAGAATCTTTATTCGACGAAAAGCTAAAACAGCATTTTGCTACAATAAAGCAAGCTAATGGACAGCCTTTAAATGATAAAAGAAATGGTCGAGCTACACTAAATAAATGGGACCGGCAAAATGATTCTTTGCGAACATTACAAGAGAGTATTAATAAAACGAAAGCAGCAATTGAGCGTGAAAAGTTAACGGTAAAACATGTAGAAAAGGTTAAGGATATTCTACCATTGGAAATAAGAAATTTATTAAAAACAGGTGATCTGATTCAATGGCGTAAGTATCCGAATACTTTTTTTGTGAAAGGTGTGGATAAAGCTCGCATTGTATGGGATAGTAAGAAAAAAGTCGTAGCGCATAAATTTGTTCGTGAAATAACAGACAAAGAGCAGCATTCGAAGTTTGCGAAAATATTCAATTCTCTGAGCCTAGCTTTAAATAAAAAGAAAAAATAAAAACTTTATAAAACATATGAAAACAGGCTGGAAAATATTCTGGGGCTTAGTTGCCCTTAGCATGATTTTAGGTACCATTCGGTATATTGTTGCCTTGAAGAATCCGGATGCGGTAGAATCAATATTTTTTGGAGATAAAAAGAAAGAAAAAAATACAGATTATGAGTAAGAAAACTACACAGCCTGACCTTGTATGTAAGGTGAAATTCCGTCCGCCATTAGTTCAGAATTATTTAATTTCAGAAATGCGCTGGAAATTAAACACATGACAAAAATCAAATTTTAGATGAAAACATTGATATTTTTTTATCTTTTGTTTTTATTCTTTTCTTAAGGTATTTTTCTGTTGTATCAAAATTCTTATGTCGGAGATGATCCATCAAATCGTAAGGCTTTGCCCCATTATTTATTAACTCAATTGCACCAGTATGCTTCCATGAATAAAACTTTTTATCCGGAGAAATTCCGATTTCTTCTCTATATCGATTAAATCTATTACGTAATGTATTTTTTCCTAAAGGAATATCTCCAGGCATTCCATTTTTGCCAAATACATATAAATTTACATTATACATATCCAACTTATATTCTTTTAGTTCATCAAATAGAAAATCAGGTATTTCAACAATTTCAGTATCATTATTTTTCGCTTCTTCATTTGGTACACGGAATTGTTTATTATCAAAATCAATCCATCCAATTTTCATTAACCGTAATTCCGTTCCAGGACGAATAGCACAATAATATTGTATCTGGCAAGCTAACCACAATTGTGGATCCTTTGGCTTTATTGCATTCTTTAACCTGGTTCTGTCATCCAATGAAAAAGGAACTGCAGCACAATCAACAATACAACCCATTTTGGGAATTTTCATAACCGGATTAATTTCAATGTTTCCACGATCGAGTTCAAAATCAAAAAAAGCACGTATTATTTGAATGTACTTATCAATTGATGCTCGGCTCAATTTCTGATCATTAGCCAAATGAATGGAAAAATCAATAATATGAAGCCGGTTAATATATTTAATGTTTAGATTATGTAATTTATTTATTTCTAACCAAGCATTGAAAGTGCGCATCTTTGAAATATAATTGCCATGCGTTTTTTTATTTACTTGTGGCTTTATATACTGCAAGAATTCACTCAAATTAGCTCTGGTAGTAATAACACTTTCACGAACATTTCCGTACAACCTGGCCTCATTCCTATATAGCAGTTCATCTTCATAAACTCTTCGTTCATCTCCAAGTAAATGCTTACCATTTTTTAACCATTCTCTTTTTTCTTCAATTATTTGATTGGCTACTTTTACCCTTTCTTCTACAGTACCTTTACTTAGGCCCTTGTATATTCTTTCTTTTCTTGGCTTTTCTTCTCCGGGAACACGGTATTGATATTCAACATACCATTGCTTGGATAAATCTCCACCACAATTATTAAGATGTGGATAAATAATTATTGTCTGTTTTCTTCCCATTTTCGTCTGTTTTAATGGTTGTAACTTATTGTTATTTAGTTTATTATGCTAAAAATCATAATAAACAGACACTTATTTTAAACGAGCAACACCTGATAACTTGTTAGT
>JAVBUB010000114.1:0-7230 GCA_031555675.1 Paludibacteraceae bacterium
TTACCACCTTGCCTGTTTGAGCAGCAGCTACTAATAAGTCCGTTTGACGGCAAAGAAAAGCGGGAATTTGCAACACATCTACATATTGAGCGGCCAACTTGGCTTCTTCTGCTGTGTGTATATCAGTAACGGTCGGGATACCGAATTTCGTACTTATGGCTTGTAATATTTTCAACGCTTTTTCGTCGCCAATGCCCGTACATGAGTCTAAACGGGAACGGTTTGCTTTTTTATAAGATCCTTTGAACAGGTACGGTATTTGTAGTTTATTGGTTATTTCAACCATTTTTCCGGCAATTTCCATCGCCATTTCTTCACTTTCGATTACACATGGGCCTGCAATAAGAAAGAAGTTACCGGAATTTGTATGTTTGAGTTTTGGAATTAGCATCTTTAAAAGTTATATGAATTTTTTTGTAAGTATAGATCTAATATTGTAATGGCAGCCATGGCTTCTACAATGGGAACTGCACGGGAGAGGACGCAAGGATCATGTCGTCCTTTGGCCTTCATTACTGTTTCGTTTCCTTTTTTGTCTACTGTATTTTGTTCTGTCAGGATAGTGGCAACAGGTTTAAAAAGTACTCTGAAATATATGTCTTCTCCATTGGTTATACCTCCTTGTATGCCACCGGAATAATTTGTTTTGGTTTTAATTTGGCCGTTGTCGTTATAAAAGACATCATTTACTTCAGAGCCTTTCTTTTCTATTCCTTCAAATCCTATGCCATAATCAAAACCCTTGGCGGCATTGATGGATAGCATAGCTGCTCCGAGTTCAACCTGGGCTTTTCCGAAAACAGGTTCTCCCAATCCTACAGGAACGTTCTGAATAACACAACTAACAGTTCCGCCAATAGTATCGACTTGGTTTTTTACTTGCAGGATGTATTCTTCCATTTCCTTTGCGATAGCGGCATCGGGGCAGCGAACTATATTGGTTTCGGCTTGCGACAGGTCGTAATCCTGATAAGTTCCCTTTAGCTTAATGTGTCCTACTTGAGAAGTATAACCTGTAATTGTAATATTATGCTGTTTTAATGCCAATTTGGCAATAGCTCCTGCCACTACACGGGATATTGTTTCGCGGGCGGAACTTCGGCCTCCGCCACGATAATCACGGATACCATATTTTGATTCATAGGTATAATCGGCATGTGAGGGCCTGAAAATATTTTTTATATTCTCGTAATCGGTCGAATGTTGGTCGGCATTCCATATCACAAAAGCAATGGGGGTACCGGTTGTTTTTCCTTCGAATACGCCGGAAAGAAACTCGACTTTATCTTTTTCATTCCGCGCGGTGGTGATGGCCGATTGTCCGGGTCGGCGACGATCTAGTTCTCCTTGAATAAATTCCTCATCAACAAAAATACCGGAAGGGCATCCGTCTATAATACCTCCGATAGCTTTTCCATGGGATTCTCCGAACGAAGTAAGCCTGAATATGTTGCCAAATGTATTTGACATATTTAATTATAATTTAAAGCTTGATATATGAAATTTTATAAATCGATATTAAGATATTTGTAGATATTGATTGATATTAAGAATATTAAGATAGGTTGATATCATAAAACTAACATCTTATTCTTTAGTTTAACCATGTACTAAAATTTAAAGACTCAAATATAGAAAAAAAATCGGAAAACCTTGATTGATTCCCCGATTTTATATTCTTTGATTTCCTGGTGTTTAATGTCCGCAACCACAACCGCAACTGTCACCGCAATCGTCTGAAGAGCAATCGCCGCAGCCACCGCCACAACCTGGATTCAAAAACATATCCATTTCTTCCTGGGTAGCTTCTCTTACTTCCAATACTTCGCCAATAAAGTGCAAATCTTCTCCGGCCAATGGGTGGTTAAAGTCGAAACTAACGGTTTCTTCATTTACTTTCAATACTACAGCATTGATTCTGTTTCCGTCTGCATCCATTAAAGGAACAATATTACCTTCGCTTACCATCTCGTCGTCGAATTTGCCATTTACTTCGAATATGCTTTTAGGCAAATCTACCAAATTTTCATCTTCATATTCTCCGTATGCTTCTGCGCTTTCTATAGTAAAATCAAATTTATCTCCTACTTTTTTCCCTTTCAGGTTTTCTTCAAACTTCGGAATCATCATACCTATTCCGAAACAAAATGTCAAGGGTTGTTCTTTAGGTGCTTGTTCCATTAATTCTTGTTCTGCACCATCTTCTCCACCTACATAAAGGTCATATGATACGCTTACGATTTTCTTTTCTGAAATGTTCATCTTTTATTTTGTTTATTTAATTCTTAAAATGATTGCAAAGGTACAATTTAATTGTTAATTATTAATTGTTCATTTCTTATATAATTTCTCCACTGCCAAAACATAAGCGAGATTCTTCGTCATAAACCACACCAAACTGTCCGGAAGCAATGCCTTGTTGTTTTTTATCGGCTATTATTCTATAAGTATCTCCTACCCGAAGTATTTTTCCCGTAGTAAATTCGGGCGTATGTCTTATTTTAAACGTAATATTCTTTTCATCGTCAAATTCTCCCCAAGGATCCTCAGTTATGAAATTAAACGCTTTCATGTCGATAATGTTCCCGTATTGTGTTTCGGGGTCGTAACCATTGGAAACATAAATAATATTCTGCTCCACATCTTTTTTAACTACAAACCAAGGGCCCCCACTTAAGCCTAAACCTTTGCGTTGTCCAATAGTATGAAACCAAAATCCGTTGTGTTTTCCTATTATCTTTCCTGTTTCCAGTTCTACTATTTTGCCTTCTTTTTTACCCAAATATCTTTCTATAAATTCGTTATAATTTACTTTTCCAAGAAAACAAATACCCTGACTATCTTTTCTATGGGCGGTTACCAGGTCTGCTTTCTCAGCTATCTCACGTACTTCACTTTTCATAAGGTGCCCTATCGGAAACATCAGTTTAGCTACTTGCAAGTAATTAATCTGCGCCAAAAAATCTGTCTGGTCTTTTACTGGATCTTTAGCGGTAGATAAATATACCCTACCATCAACCTCCGTAGTAGTTGCATAATGTCCGGTGGCCGTTTTGTCGAATTCCTTACCTCGGACTTGCTCAAAACATCCGAATTTCACATATTTGTTGCACATCATATCGGGATTGGGCGTTCTTCCCATACGCACGCTTTCGATCATATAAGACACTACACTATCCCAATATTCTTTGTTCATATCTAGGATTTCAAGTTTACAGCCATATTTTTTAGCAATCATCCGGCAAATAACGATATCATCTTCCCAAGAACAATCGTCATCACCATTGCTTATTTTCAAATAAAAGAGAGCGGGGTTAAACCCTTGCTCTTTAAGCAAGTGTACAACAACCGAGCTATCTACTCCTCCTGATATTAATGCAGCTATATTCATCGAAAATATTTATTTGCAAAGGTAGTACATTTTTTGCAAACAGGTTTAACGTAACAGGATTGTATTTATTCTTTCATATCTCTGTCATATAAAAAAGACAATTTTGCAATATAAATTAAACAGTATCATATGAAAAGAACCTATTACCCCACCGTTGTTCTTTCGGACATCCACCTGGGAACTTCTTTTTCCAAAACAATGGAGGTTGCGGAATTCCTGAAATCCATTGATTGCAACCGGCTTATCCTGAACGGCGATATTATTGATGGCTGGCACTTACAAAAGAATTCTCATAAAGCATGGAAGAAAAAACACACTTTGTTTTTTAGGGTTATTATGAAGATGATGGAAAATTTTGGAACGGAAGTTATTTATGTGCGCGGTAATCATGATGATTTCTTAGACAATTTGATTCCCATTAATTTTTACAACTTTCAAATTGTAAAAGATTTCGTTATCGAAAGCAATGGAAAGAAATACTATATCACACATGGTGATATTTTCGATAATGTAACATCAAATATGAAATGGTTGTCGAAACTCGGTGATGTCGGATATACCGCGCTGCTTCATATCAACAAGTATTATAACCGTTATCGTAGCTTGAGAGGTAAACCGTATTATTCTTTCGCGCAAAGCATTAAGCAAAAAGTAAAATCGGCTGTATCATATATTTCCGACTTTGAGGAATCGTTGGTTCAATTGGCCAAAACCAAACATTGCGATGGCATCATCTGCGGACATATTCACCGTCCGGAAAACAAGTATTATGGAAATATTCATTACCTGAATTCAGGTGACTGGATCGATTCTCTTTCGGCTTTGGCAGAAGATGAAAAAGGCAACTGGGAGGTTATTTATTATGACAAGGAACTGGTTGACGAAAAAAGAGAATTGGAATTATTCGAAGCGGTTTAATTTAATTCAGAATGAAGAATTTAGAATAAAAAACATCACCCATTTATAACTTTTCGCTCTTAATTCTTAATTATAAATTCTAAATTATGAAATATCTATTTATCGTTCAGGGAGAAGGACGCGGACATTTAACGCAAGCCATTTCGATGTATGAAATATTAACCCGCAATGGCGACGAAGTGGTAGAAATACTGGTGGGGAAAAACAAATTGTTAACATTGCCTGCTTTTTTTCGGGAAAAAGTTCAATGCCCCGTTTCTGTATTCAACAGTTCGCATTTTCTTTTTTCTCCTACCAGCAAGAAATCTTTATTCTTTAAAAGTATTGCATATAATTTAGGAAAACTTCCGGACTACATTAAAAGTATTTTTTTTATTAAGAAAAAAATAAATGAATGCCAGGCTGATGTTGTGATCAATTTCTATGAAATTCTAACTGGGCTCACTTATGCTTTTAGCCGTCCCAGCATTCCATATATCTGCATTGCGCATCAATATTTATTTTTTCATCCTGACTTCGTTTTTCCGAAGAAAAGCAAGTTTCAGTTAGCCGGATTGTTATTCTTCACCCGTCTTACATGTTTAAGGGCTTCTAAATTATTGGCACTCTCTTTCAAGGATATGCCGGATGTTGGAAAAATACATGTAGTGCCTCCGCTTATCCGGAAAGAAGTGTTAGAAATGACACCTATTAATGGTAATTACATATTGGGGTATATGCTTCATGCTGGTTTTTCGGAAGAAATAATACAGTGGCATCAGAATAATAAGGAAATAATGCTACATTTTTTCTGGGATAAAAAAGGAGCTCCCGAAGAATTAAAAATTGACGAAAATCTGATTTTTCATCAATTAAACGATACTGGTTTTCTCAATTATATGGCCAACTGTAAGGCTTATACCAGTACCGGAGGATTTGAATCAATCTGTGAAGCCATGTACCTTCAAAAACCGGTTATGATGGTTCCGGCTCATATTGAACAGGAATGCAATGCGTTTGACGCCATGAACGCGGGAGCCGGAATCGCTTCTCCCGAATTTAACCTGACTACACTAATAGAATACTTGCCGGCTTATGTTCCTAACTATACATTTGTAAAATGGGCCAACAGTAGCAAAGAACTGTTTCTGAAGAAATTAAAGATAGAAAATAAAAAAGACATGTCGTTTTACACAACATGCCTTCATTGGAATCTTAATTTTCTAAACTTAAGGCAACGAAATACCTCTCGAAGCTACATAAATACGTGACCATTGTTCTACACTCATTTTCACATTCATGGCTTCAACCGTTCTTTTGATACGATCTATTTTTCCGCTACCGTTGATAGGCATAATTTTTGACGGATGCATGAACAGCCAGCTATAAATAACTTTGTCTATGCCGTCTACATTTAGCTCTTCAGCGACTTCTTTCAGTACTTTTACTATGCGTTCTGATTTTTCGTCGGTTGGCACTACTAGCCTTCCGTCTGCCATTGGACAGTAGGCCATTGGCCTAAGTCTTTTTTCGAGACAGTAATTCATATTACCGTTTTCGAAATGAATAATGCGGTAAGGTGATATTTCAATTTGGTTGGTAACCAGTTTTTCATCAAGGTAAGATTGTAACATAGACACGTCATGCGACAAGAAATTGGAAACTCCGAAAAAGCGCACTTTTCCTTCTTTTCTCAATTTACCGAAAGCTTTTGCCACTTCTTCGGGATCGAGAATATCCGAAGGGCGGTGAAGTAATAATACATCTATATAATCGGTACGAAGATTCTTCAATGAGTTTTCCGCTTCCTGAATAATGTATTCTGATCTGTAGTCGTAGTATTGAATTTTCTTCTGAGGAAATTTATTTGACAGTATATTGATACCGCATTTGGTTACAATGGTCATTTTTTCACGGAGTCCGGGTTTCAAAGCCAATGCTTTCCCCACCAGATCTTCACAAGTATAATTTCCATAAATATCGGCATTATCGAATGTATCGATACCCAGTTCCATAATTTGTTCGGTAAATTTCAACAATTCCTGGGTAGACATATTCCAGTCCAGAATTCTCATTTGCCCATGTATAACTCTCGAAAACTCAAGTCCTTCTACAAGTTTTATTTTTTCCATAGTTTATCTGTTTTTCTATTATTCTTCAATGTCTTTATCTACATCCAAATCTGTTAATGGCACCTGGCGTTTAAATGCCTCATCAAACGAAATCAGTGTTTCTGTACTGGCTATTCCTTTTATTTTTTGGAATTTATGATGAATGATGCTCAATAAATGCAGATTATTTTTGGCGTATAATTTAATGAACATGGCATATTTACCTGTGGTATAGTGACATTCTACTATTTCGGGAATATCTAGTAACGCTTTTACCACATTCTGATATTCGTCGGCTTCTTTCAAAAATATACCAATATAAGCACAGGTTTGATATCCGATTTTATCAGCATCGATAACAAACTCGGAACCTTTTATAACACCAATATTCATCAACTTTTGGATCCGTTGGTGAATAGCGGCACCGGAAACATTGCATTCGCGGGCTACTTCCAGAAAAGGAATCCTGGCATTGTTGGCGATCAGTTGTAGTATCTTTTCGTCTAATTTATCTAATTGATGATGTCCCATAGTTTTGGATTTTGGTTTGGTCAAAATTAATGATTATTTACAAAAAATCAATTACCCTTTCCATTTTCATGAATCGGGAGCCTTTTATTAATACATATGCGTTACTTATTGATTTTACCTGATCTGACTGCAAAAATTCATTTACTGATTTGAAAGTAGGAAATCCGGATTTTGTGTTCGTAAAGTTTTCACCAATTAAAAACACTTTCTCAAAATGTGATTTTTGAAGCAAATTAATCATTTTTTGGTGTTATTCCTGAGTAATTCATCCCAATTCTCCCATATCGCCAAGTATCACTA
>JAVBUB010000100.1:0-10817 GCA_031555675.1 Paludibacteraceae bacterium
AAAAACTGTATTGTTGGTAAAACCATTTCGTTTCAAGACTTGGAAGAGCAGGGGTATAAAGCGTTTTTTGTATCCAGTGGAGCTGGTTTGCCCCGTATTATGAATATCAAAGGCGAAAATCTGGTAGGTGTAATGTCGAGCAACGACTATTTGACCCGCATTAACCTCATGAAAGCAGGTAATCCGGATGCCGATACCCCTGTTGCCAGAGGTAAAAAAGTAGCGGTTATCGGGGGAGGAAATACAGCGATGGACTCAGTGCGTACAGCATTGCGCTTGGGTGCCGAAAAAGCCATGATTGTATATCGTCGTTCCGAAGAAGAAATGCCCGCCCGTGTAGAAGAAATAAAACATGCCAAAGAAGAAGGAGTACAATTCTTAACCTTGCATAATCCCATCGAATATATTGGCGACGAAAAAGGCCGTGTAAAACAAATGCTACTCCAGAAGATGGAATTGGGCGAGCCCGATGCCAGTGGACGCCGTAGTCCTGTGGAGATACCCGGAGCAACCGAATTGATCGATGTAGATGTGGTAATTGTGAGTGTAGGTGTTTCGCCCAATCCTTTAATTCCACAATCTGTAGAAGGTTTGGATGTGTCTAAGTGGGGTACTATTATCGTGAATGAAGATAATATGCAATCATCTATACCTAATCTGTTTGCTGGCGGAGATATTGTTCGCGGTGGAGCTACTGTTATTTTGGCCATGGGTGACGGACGAAAAGCGGCTAAGGGGATGGATGGGTATCTTAAGCAAAAATAAAAATATGATATTATCCTTTTATTACAACAAAAAAGTACTTTAATTAAGTACTTTTTTTGTTGTTTCTATTCTTTATAAATAAAATTAATTTTCCAATAATAAAAGAATTTATAAATCCAATAAAGACTCCTCCTAATAAACCGCTTACAGAACCAATCAGTAAAGCTGTTTGAAGTGTCCACCAATGAACAACTTTATTGAATATCCAAATTAGTGATATGCCGAAAATTAAACCCATAGCTGATGTTGTGGAAATCAAAAAGACCTTAAAACCCTTCTCGATAGACCGTTGATGATATCCAACAAGTATCGAAACGGATAATATTCCGGCCGCCAGTAGCCCTAAAATGAGCAAGCCGATAAATACAATTGTTAATACTCCTACAATTATAAATACGATAGTAGCTATAAATATAAAAAATAAAAGAGGTGAATAGCTATCTTCATCAGGGTCATGAAAATTAGCTCCGCTATTCGAAG
This sequence comes from Paludibacteraceae bacterium, assembly GCA_031555675.1. Taxonomy (GTDB): domain Bacteria; phylum Bacteroidota; class Bacteroidia; order Bacteroidales; family Paludibacteraceae; genus JAISJU01. Next base: position 1,246 of record JAVBUB010000100.1, read on the forward strand.
TAGCTGATAGAGTTGTATCGGCGGGAGTGGTTATGATCAAATCCTCTTGGGCATAAGAGAATAATGGAATAACAGATAGTAAAAATATAAGTATGTATGATTTCATTTTACTAAAAATATCCTTTCCGGATACTCCACATTTACCAAAAACAGAGCATGTCCAGGTACAGAAGTCCCTGCCGAGCATCGGTCTTTTTGTTCTATAATTTCACAAAACTGCTCAATGGTTATGTTCCCTTTTCCAACTTCCAGTAAAGTTCCTACAATGGCGCGCACCATATTTCGTAAAAAACGGTCGGCTTGAATAGTAAAAACAAGCATATCGTCCCGTTTCTTCCATTCCGCTTTCATGATTTTGCAATTGTTGGTTTTAACGTCTGTGTGCAATTTACTGAAACTTGTGAAGTCTGTGTAATTAAATAGTATTTGAGCTGCTTTATTCATCAAATCGACATCAAGGCTTCTTGTACATTGGTAGGCCAGTTGGGTAAGGAATGGATTTTTACATTGCGTAATCCGGTATTCGTATGTTCTGGAAATAGCGTCGAAACGCGCGTGAGCATTGGGTGTAACCGGTACTATTTTTTGAATGGCAATATCTTTGGGAAGAAAGTTATTTAGCTTTCCGGTTAACGAAGTGGGGTCTTCAATCGGTTTTTCCACATCAAAATGAGCAACCATCGAAGCCGCATGCACTCCGGTGTCGGTTCTTCCAGCGCCTGTTATCGCAATATTTTCGCCTAATACCGCGCTAAAACATTTTTCCAATACTTCCTGCACGGAAATCCCATTGGGTTGAACCTGCCAACCATGGTAATTGGTGCCGTTGTATGATAGATAGATGAAGTAACGCATAGTAAGATTCAAAATTTAAGATTCAAAATTCAAGATTCTGTCATCAAAACCTTTGAGCATTGAATCTTAAATTTTGAATCTTGAATTATTTTATTCCCATTTTATAGCATTATGCCTTCTTTTCTTTTTACCGAAAAGCATAATGTTGAGGTTCACAAGCGGTAACAAAATGTCAAAAAGTAAAACAGAAAGTACGAAACGCTGTTCATTCATTCTTTTTGCCGTTAAGTTGACAATTAATAATTGTACGATAAAACGTAATAAAAATACACTTCCGGCAGCAATAGAAAGCCACATGTTATTAAAAATAAGTGCTGTAATAAATGAAGCGTAAAATAAAAAACGACTGAAAACCTCTGTGCCGATTAATGTTTTTATTCCGCTTTTATAATAAGGAGAAGTGGTAAGATGCCTGAATTTTTGTATATACCACGATTTGAATGTTTTTTTCGGAACAGAATAAGTAACACTATCGGGAGAAACCTCTACGCGAGTATTTTGTTTTGTGGCTACTTCACTGATAAATAAATCATCATCTCCCGATTGCAGTTTCAAATGTGACGCAAATCCTTTATTCTTAAAGAATAAGCTTTTACGGTACGCCAGGTTTCGTCCCACTCCCATATAAGGTTTTCCGGCCAGCGCGAATCCCATATATTGCAACGCAATGTGGAATGTATCATAAGAAATAAGTTTACCCACAAATCCTTTTCTTTTGAAATAAGCCCCATAAGACAAAACAATATCCGTTTGATCATCAAAATTGCGTACGATATTGGAAATCCAGTTTTTGCCGGCCGGCTCGCAGTCGGCATCGGTTAGTATAAGAAATTCATGTTTCGCTGCTTTAATCCCAACCGTCAACGCCATTTTTTTTGTACTGATAAACTTGGCTTCGCTTGGTAAATAAGTATGGTATAAATGAGGATATTTGCTGCAAAAGTTAGACAAAACCTCTTCGCTTTCATCGCTCGAACCATCATTTACAACAACAACTTCGTAGTTAGGATAGTCTTGACTCAATATATTGGGCAAGAACCGTAATAAATTTTCTGATTCGTTTTTGGCACAAATAACAACCGAAACAGATGGTTGCTCTGTAGAAAATTTGACCTTCCCTTTTTTGATCTTTCTGTTATAATATAATACCCGTGCATAAAAAAACAGATAAAAAAACAGCTGAATAACAAAAGCAACCAACAAAATGCCGAATATAACAATATGGTAAAGGTCTAATTGTAAAGTTTGTAAAATATTTTCCAAGACAATTCAGAATTAAAAATTTAGAATGAAGAAATTGATGGAGTCAGACATCAATTCTTATTAGTTTGATTTGTGAAAATCCGTTTAATCCGTGTTTTCCGTGTGCTACATTACAGCTCATTAGAAAAGTAAGCCTTAGGCAGTTCGCGTAAATTATATCGCGATGCCATTACTTCTCCATATGCTCCGGCACTTCTAATAGCCAACAGGTCGCCTCTTTTCGACTTGTTCAATTGCCGGTCTTTGGCAAAGACATCAGACGATTCGCAAATAGGGCCTACAATGTCGTAAACTTCATATTCTTCGTCGGAACTGAGGTTCTCAATCCGGTGATAAGAATCGTACATAGCCGGACGAATAAGATCAGAAAAACCAGCATCCACAATGGCGAACTTTTTTGCGATACCTTCTTTAATATAGGTAATACGGGTAATAAGATTGCCGCATTGCGCCACAACCGAACGTCCCGGTTCGCAATGAAGCGTTTGCCCTTCACGCAATTTCAAGTGTTTATTGAATACCCGGAAGTAAGCTTCAAAATCGGGAATGGCCATGTGATTCGGATGTTCATAATTAACCCCGAAACCACCTCCAATGTTTATGTTCTTAACGGTTATACCTAATTTCTTTTCCAAATCATCTTGCAGTTCGTTTACACGTACACAAAGATCTTCGAATGCAGATAAGTCGGTAATTTGTGATCCGATATGAAAATGCAATCCGATGAGTTCTATTTGCGGAAGAAATTTAATATGTTCAATTACTTCGGGCAGCATTTCGAGGTTGATCCCGAATTTATTTTCATTTAATCCCGTAGTAATTTTGGCATGCGTATGGGCATCTACATTTGGATTAACGCGGATAGCTACTTTAGTTTTCTTGGATTTGGCTTCGGCCAATTGATTAATAGCGTTGAGTTCCGGAATAGATTCTACATTGAAACAAAAAATATCCTGTTCCAATGCGTAATTAATCTCTTTATCGGTTTTTCCAACACCGGCAAAAACAATTTTGTTGCTGGGAAAACCAGATTCGATGCAAGCTTTTACTTCGTTACCGCTTACGCAATCCGCGCCTAGCCCGTTGGCACAAATAAACTTAAGTATGGTTGGATTCGCATTGGCTTTTACGGCATAATGTACTTCATATCCGTATTTGTCCGATTCTGTTTTAACTGTAGATAATGTTTTGGATAATAAATCCATATCATAGTAGTAAAACGGTGTTTCGAGCGTTTTGAATGTACCGACTGGAAATTGTCCTTTCATATATTGTGGAATTTTAGCCCCCTAAATCCCCCTCAAGGGAACTTAAAGACGGTTGTCATCTTAGAAGCTGCATTAAAAAATCCCCTTGAGGGGGATTTAGGGGGCTTTTATTATTTAAAAAGATTGTCACTCAAAGCATTAAGTGCTTTTTTCTTATCTTCCGATTTAATGAGGAAAGAAATATTATAGTTGCTGCCACCATAAGAAACCATACGTAATGGAATATCTTTTAACGCACTAACAACTTGTGCCTGGAATCCTACATTTTCATAATTCATGTCGCCTACTACACAAATAATAACCATGTTTTCTTCAACAGTAACAGTTCCTAACTTTTTCAGTTCTTCTACAACTTCGGTCAGGTTTTTTGTGTTGTCGATGGTTAAAGATACACCAACTTCAGAAGTGGTAATCATATCAACCGGAGTTTTTGCTTTCTCGAATACTTCGAATACTTTTTTCAGGAAACCGTATGCTAATAACATTCTGCCCGATTTGATCTTAATGGCTGTAATGTTATCTTTTGCTGCAACAGCTTTTACTGCTCCCGGTTCTATTTTGTTGGAAATCATGGTGCCATACGCTTGTGGTTCCATGGTATTGAGCAAGCGCACGGGAATATTGGCCAATTTGGCAGGCAATACACAAGTTGGATGCAGGATTTTAGCGCCAAAGTATGCTAACTCGGCAGCTTCTTCGAAATGCAGGTTAGCAATAGGACGGGTATTTTCCACAAAACGAGGATCGTTGTTGTGCATACCATCAATGTCTGTCCATATTTGAATTTCCTGTGCGTTAATAGCCGCACCGATCAGCGAAGCGGAATAATCGCTACCACCACGTTGCAGGTTATCTATTTCGCCATAAGCATTTTTGCAAATATAACCCTGTGTAATATACAGGTCGGCTGACGGAAATTCTTTTAAGATTTTACCCAGGTTTTCCTGAATAAAAACCGTATCAGGTTCGCCGTTCTTATCTGTTTTCATGTAATCAAGTGCAGGCAATAACACTGATTTTACGCCGGTTTCGTTCAGATACAGGTTAACCATATTGGTAGAAAGCAATTCGCCTTGTGCCAAAATAGCTTTTTCTTCAACGGAAGTAAATAATTTTGTGGTAAGAGAGCGGATAAAATCAAACCTATCTTTAATGATTTCCGTTGCTTTCTTTTTATAATCGTTTGTTGAATACAGTTCTTCTACTACGGCGTAATATTTATTTTCCAACGCGTTAATGGTTTCGCTGGCGCCGACTAAATTCTTTTTGTATAAATAATCAGAAATTTCAACCAATGTGTTTGTTGTTCCCGACATAGCAGATAATACAACTATTTTTTGCGAGCCGTCGCAAATCAACTGGGTTACTTCTTTCATGCGTTGTGCAGAACCTACGGATGTCCCACCAAACTTTAATACTTTCATTTTTATTGATATTAAATTATATTACATAATAGCATGCAAAGTTACGACTTTTTATATTATTAACTCACAAGTTTTGAAGAGTTTTTTTGTAAAAATGAAAAGGTATTTTGAAGAATGACGAGATATGATTTTTCTTGCTTGAAATCAATTGCTTATGTAAATTATAAGTTAAAAGCCAGTAAGGCTTTACTTTTGAATAACCCCCAGATTTATCTGGGGGTAAAGAAATGGAATGAATTAAACTCTGTAAGAGTTTCCCAACTATTACAAATAGGGAAACTCCTCCGAGTAAAGAGGATTTAGTCTTATTCGCCCCAGATAAATCTGAGGGTTATTCAAAGGAAACACCTCTGGTATTAACAGGTTTGTAATTATTTATCTAAGAATAAAAATACCCTAAAAGAAAATCAAAGAACCATTCCTATTTGAAAAAACCGGTACGGCTTAATTGTTGCTTTACAAAAGACCAACTGCTATGCAGAAATTCACGATGAAAAAAGTACAGGAGAATAAAATAAATTCCCACTCCGGCAATTACTTGGAGCGAAAATAATAAATAATAATTGTGCACAAACGGTATAAAAACAATACTTCCTATAAATACCGTAATTCCCGTCAGAAAAGGTGTAAAAATATCTTTAATCTGTTCTTTTACCAAAAGATGCAATTCTTTTCTGAGGTAAATAGTAGAAATGAAGTAAGAAAAAGTACACGCGGCGACGTATCCGACAAGCATTGCTTGGATTCCCCAATGAAAACATAAGAATACTGACACTAAAATCAGTGCTTTTTTGATAATTTCCAATCGTAACGTAATTTTAGATAACCCTTTGGCATTTAATGCCGTAATGTTCAAATTATAAAAAGGAGTGAAAAGAGCAGCAAGGCAAAGCAATTGAAAATAAGGGACGCAAAGAAGCCATCTTTCAGATAATAAGATAAAAATCAACGGTTTTGCGGTTGCTACCAATATAGCTATGATTGGGAAATTGACAAGTGAAATTTTTCCGGCAATGTTCCTGTATATCCTGATTAATCTTTCTTTATCGTCTTGTATGTGAGAAAAAAGAGAATAGGTGCTTGATTGTAAAATAGATTGAAATACGTAGCTATAGGCATCGCTTAGTTTACTGGCTTTGGAGTAAAGTCCAACCTGACTTTTCGTGTAGAATTTTCCAATGATGAGCACATATAAATTATTGAAAATGACATTTAAAGATGTTGTTCCCAATAAGTGAATGCTGAAACTCCAGAATTTTCGGATCACCGAGAATGAAAATAAAAACTGAGGTCGCCATTTTACCAATAAAAATCCACATATGGCCCAGATCAGCTGAAATAATACCTGCTGGATAACCAGCGCCCACACACCAAACCCATGAAAAGCCGAAAAAATACCTATGGCGCCACTAACAATGGTTGCAAAGATATTGATGATGGCAATTCTTTTGAAATCAAAAATCTTAATCAATATTGAATAAGGGACAACATATAAAGCATTGAACAGTACGGAAATAAACAGTACGATGCCAATATCTGTGAGTTGTGGTTGTTTAAAGAACGCGGCAATGTAAGGTGTGGCAAAAAATAATACAATGTAGAGCAGAATAGAAATAAATATATTGAAATAAAAAATGGTGCTGTAATCAACCTCTTTGGCTTCTTTATCTCGGATAAGGGCTTGTCCGAAACCACCGTCGACCAATACTGTAGAAAGACCTATGAATACCGATAAGAGTCCAATCAAACCATAATCATCGGGCGTTAACAGTCTGGCAAGGATAAGCGTAATAATGAGCTGAACCCCTTGTTGTCCGAAGCGGTCGATGGTGCGCCATGTTAAGGCACTGATCATCTTTTCTTTCAGTTTGTCGCTCATTATGAATTGTTTTTATATGAAATGTAATTTTATGGCTGCCAGAAGAGTTAACAACGGAAATTTATCATTGGCGCTTCCTGTTTTAAAAATATGTTCACAATCTTTTCGCAGTTTTGGGTAATCGTTTAATAAGTAAATATGTTGTGTAAAATATTCATCAATGTATTTTGCCAATTCTGTATTATTCGAAAGCCAATAGTCGAAAGGATTCATGCCCGAATTTTCTTTTTTCGACAATAAATCAAAAAATTTCAGGCTCATCCTGCGGTAGTAATTTGCATTGAAATACTTACTGTAGCTATTCGATTTAAGCGGAGGCATTCCTGTTTTTTCCCAACGGTATTTATTGAAATCAGGATGTTTGGCAGCGATCCAATCCAGATAAATATTGCTCCTGTAATTATATTTGTATTTTTCGGGAATAGAATAACAATACATTAAAAAATCAAGGTCTAAAAATGGCGAAGACACTTGGGAATATATGTCAAAGTTAGCGTTTCCCGCCAATATGCCCAGAAAACCTCTTCCATATAATTTAAAGAGTTCTTCGGTCGGATATTTTTTGATAATGTCTTCCATTACTCCGGTTATCTCCGGATATAATGTAGTAATTTCTGATATTGTTTTTTTTGAAAAGGCTCCCATGCTCATGGAAGCAGGTATAGGGTAGGGCTTTGACAGGTAGGAGCCGATAACAGCGTCGCCCAGCATGCCGGTATGAACCAATCCGTATTGATCGTGATTCATCGTTTCCAACATTTTCAATGTATGCGAAAGTGCCCGGTAAGTCACCAATCCGTCGCTGTAGTAGATTGTTTGGTCAATGGCTTTTAAATGATTACCATTATTCAGCGAATAAAACAGGAAACCGTGATGATAATCGTTTGTTATTTCTTTCGCAATTATTTCATCCAAGTAATTCGATTGCGAAAAAGTGAAATTAAGTTGATCTTTATATCCTAATTTATTGGCAATCAATATCGTCATGCGCGAATCCAAACCACCGCTTAATGTGGCGTAGTGCGAATAGCCATATTCCTTGTCCTTTTCAAATTCCAAGCGGACGGCATTGGAAAAGAGCGTATCCATTTTTTCAATTATTTGCTCTTTAGTATCGCTATTTTGAGGAATATTACCAAAATAAAAATATTCTGTTGATGAAACATCATTCCCATCAAAAGAAAGCAAATTACCTGTTTGCAGGCGTTTTACATCATCAACCAAAGTATAATCGGCCAGCATGTAGCCATATGCCAGCAACATATAAGCGGCCGGTATGTTCAGATTTTTTTTGATAGACAAATCAGACATCAGGTAGCTGATGTCTTTGAGTTCCGATGCGAAGATAAAATAATCGGCGGCATCGAGGTAGAATATGCTTTTAGAGTTGGTGGGATTGGTAAAAATGAACCATCTGTTTTTTTGTTTGTCAAATATAAATCCCGAAAAATCACCTTTCAAATCCCGGATAAACATTTCTCCGTTTTCGATGTATAACTTTTTTATAATATCGAAAGAATTGAAGGTATCAGTCTTTTTTCGTAATTGTTGTAAGTTGAGGATAACTCCTTCTATTCCGATAACAAAGTCTTCATCCTGTTCAAAAACCTTATCATCCGGAAATTTAGGATTAGTAAATTGCCTGATGGCAAAGCTTTCATTCAGGATTGTTTTGTCGATGAAATTTTTTTCATGACTATATATGTTCTTTTTCCGGAAAGAGAGATTTTGCGGAATATTTCTGTTTTTACTGATGATAGCTGTAAATCCACCCATATATTATTTCATTTTTTCAAACCCTCTGCCATAAACGCCAATAACATCCGATTGAGAGATAAAAGCATCCGGGTCTACTTTCTTTACAATTCCGAAAATAGTCGACGATTCTCTTTTCCGTGCAATAACACTGATCATTTTGATCTGTTCTTTTGAGTGCCATCCGGTGGCATCTATAACCGTAACCCCTTTGCCTATTTCCCAATTAATGCGGTCGGATATTTTTTTGTATTCTTTGGAAAATATAAAAAATTGTACGGATTGACGTTTTCCGCTTTCTACCAAATCGACCACATAGGTGGTTATGGCCATGGTAACAAGTCCGTAAACTACTTTTACCAGACTGTTGGCTACAAAGAAATAGGCGGAACAGATAATAAGAATATCACAAATCAATAAAGCTCTTCCCAGGCTGATGTTGGGATAGTATCTATTAATAACCTTCGCCATGATGGTGGTGCCACCGGAACTTCCGTGCGACAGGAAGATGAGTCCGTAGCCGGTTCCCCATAATATACCTCCGATGAGGCATGCCATGAGGCCTTCTTCGGCAGGTACAAAGGTGCCTATGGGCGCTTCGGGAATGAAGGAAAGGAATAGGGTAAGTACAAAAACACCATAAATACTCCTGATGCTGAACTTCCAACCAATGGTCATGATGGACACAATCAGTAAACACACGTTAATAGAAAAGTATGTAACCGCAATAGGAACGTTGGTCGTGTAATACACGATAGAAGCGATACCGGTTACACCGCCTCCGGTTATTTTATGCGGTAGCAGGAATCCTTTCCACGCTAAACAGTAGAGTAGTAGTCCAACCGTAATGACGGCGTATTCTTCGACTTGTTTTAATGTGTTTTTTGTTGCTTTTTTCATGATTTTTCACGAAAGGATTATTTTTTATCCGGATTTTGTAATCCTTTTAGTTTTTTTGCATTTTGAGCTGAAACAATCTTTTTACCTAACTTACTTTCTATTTCTTTTCGTGTGTTTCCGGCAATAGAACCACCTTGTTGCGCTATGTGGCGACTTTTAGTGAAAGTGTCAGGCTTTTTTTCTTTTGAAATTTCTGTGGTTGTTGCTTCTGCCAACATATTTAAAACT
>JAVBUB010000209.1:0-10647 GCA_031555675.1 Paludibacteraceae bacterium
GTATCTATGCCAGCTGAATAAAATCTCAGTTTGTTGTTAGAAATAAATTTAACTTCAACAACATATTCTATTGAAAACCCAACTGGCTGCTTAATACCCCAATGCGTTCCTGAAAGCCAACTTGGGAGGTCGTCTGTTGTAGGGGTTGAATTGTAATTTTTACTATGCATATCTTCATTCCTGGTATTATAACTATCATTTGATGAACTGGAAGAACTTTTCCAAAAGATAAAACCTGCTGATAGAAAAGCTATAAGCATAACAGCACCAATCCAAAAACCTATATTTTGGGGTCCTCTTTCAGAATATGTAGGTACTGACTCCTGAGTTTCTTGCATCTCTGTTTTATCAGTTTGATTTTTCGAATCTTTATGTCCTTTTTTCTTTATTGCCATTGATATGAAAATTGCTGCAATTATAATTGCAATAGGCAATAAATAAGGTGTAATCTGAGTAGGTACAAAACTTGGTGTAGGTTCTGAGGCTGCTTGGGCAAATACTGAAAATTCGAATGTACTTAAAGCTAATGTTGTTAAAAATAAATTTAATTTCTTCATAGTATTATATTTTTTAAGTTTAGAATTTCAAATGCTACTATTTTTTGATTACATAAGTCTTACTATAAGAGCTACTTCCACAAGGACAACCTGAAAAAGAGCATTTTTGGCAAGTAATTTTTGCGCACTTGGCACATTTCTTAGCACTATCGCCACTGTGGGTATTGCCACAACTTGGGCACATTGGTATTGTTTCCATAAAAGAACAGAAGATAAATAGGGTTAATAATAGTATTATAGAATTTGATTTCATGATAATATTCAGATTTTACTGGTGTTTATAATTATTCATTTTAATGAATTCTTGTTCAAGTAATCCTGTAAATTCAATTACTTCCCCTGCTTGTCCACTTCGTTGTATATAAAGCCCAACCATCTCTTCAACTTCTTGTTTCAATTCATCAAATTTTTCTGGGTCTTCACTTTTTGTAGCTTCTTCATATTCTTTTGCTATACGCATAGCATCCTCTTTTGGAGTTGTGATTCTTACATTTTTTCCACAGCTAATAATTGCCACTAACAAGAAAATACAAATAAAAAATCTAAAAATAGTTTTCATGGTAAATTGATTTAATAATGAATGCTTACTCTATTGTAGGATTTTCAGCTTAACTCCTATGGTTCTTATGTCAAACATATAGGCACAAAAAAAAGTGCAGCCGAATACTTAAATGAAGAATGCAGGCTCTGACAAAGCCCCAAGTAATCAAATAAGCAACAGCCGCACCATAAACCATAGGTATATGATGAGAGAAGTCTACTTATTCTCTTACTTGTTTAGAACTGTCAGATTCGCATTCTGAGAATTAAGTTTACACTTTCCTGTGTATCAAAAATATGTCTTGTGCCAAAAGCACGCTACAAATATATAAAATTTTACAAATACACAAAATTGACTTCTCTTTTTTCAGGCTGTTGCAAGGACAAAACTAATCGCTTCATTTCTAAAAACCTACATCCATTTAATCCTTCTCATCCATTTAATCCAAAACAAAAACCCTATCGTTTTTTTCTTTACATTTGCCACAAAAAGAATTTATATGTTATCACCAGTCATTAAAAAATTATTAGAAAGAAAGTTGGGTAAAGAGATTAGATATTCTTCAGACATTGAACATTTATCTTTTGATATTGAAAAACAAACCAACCAGCGTGTAAGTATCAACACATTGAAAAGATTGTTTGGAATAATACCAAGCATCAAAGACCCTCGTCTCTATACACTGGATGCCATTGCCCGCTACATAGACTTTAAAAATTGGGATAATCTATTAGAAAGTTTTGATAAGAAAGGAAACTCTGATTTTACCACAATGGAAGAAATAGAAATTGATAGTTTAAAAACAGGGAATAAAATCTCATTTACATATTCTCCTGATAGATTCGTTATAATTGAATTTATAGAAAAAAATCTATTCAAAGTAATTGATTCTAAAAACAGTAAATTATTAATTGATGATATAATTGAAACAAATCATTTTGTGATTAATTATCCTCTGTTAGTAGTAAATGTAATTAGAAAAGATAAATCATTAGGTAAGTTTACCGCAGGTATCACTTCTGGTATAACATCATTAAATATAATTCAGGATTAAATATTATTTTTGTTCCAAACTATTCAAATTATGGACAATTCTGGGTTTGGAACAACCAATATATCTTTTACCTCTCACATAGAGCCATTAAATAATGATGGTGCAACTTCCGATACTTATAAAATATGTATAGATGGAATCTGGTATTTTCAAAAAAGACCTAAACCACAATATATAGAACATCCTCATTACTTAGCTGCTTTTGAAAAAGAATTTTCCATTGGTTCTACATTAAATCACCCAAACATTGTTACATACCTAAAAAAAGAACAAGATGATAATGGAGTTTACCTGCTTACAGAATATGTAGATGGTTGGAATTTAAAAGAATTTATAGAAAAAAATCCCCTTTATTTCAAATACAAAGACCATAGACAGAAATTTACAGAGCAACTTCTATCTGCATTAGAATATCTACACAATCATAAAATCTTACATTTAGACCTGAAGCCAGAAAACATTATGATTTCTTATGTAGGATTGGATGTAAAATTAATTGATTTAGGGTTCTCCTATTCAAGTGGGCATTTGTATCAAACCATTGGTAAAACCAATGAATATGCAGCACCAGAACAATTATCAGAAAATAATACCAGTATCAATCAATGTACAGATATTTATGGTTTTGGTATGATATTACTGTATATTTTTACACAATCTACCAATAAGAATCTCATTTCTAAAATTCCACAACCATACAAAGATTGCGCTGAAAAGTGTTTGCAACAACACCCAGCTCACAGATTTCAACAGACAGGTGAAGTTAAAGCATTTCTTAAAAAGAAACTGTTAGAAAGAAAAATATTGAAGATATTCTGGATTGTATTTGCTCTATTCTTTGCAATATTGATAGTTCTTAGCTTATTAGAAGTATTCTCAGACCAACTTCCAACACAAGAAGTCAGTCATTCCAAATTTCGTCCTTTCATTTATATACGAAACGCTATATTCATGTTTGCTTTAGCTGTTTCCATAAACTACTTTAAGAAAAGGAAACAAAGTAGAAAGAATACTATTAATAGGTAAGCAACCTATGATAAAATAAAAGAATCATTTTTATTTGTACTCTAAAAATATATTACCTTTGTCCCAGATAAATTAATCTTTAATCAGTCTCAAAACTGATTATTGCTGATAATTTCTTTTGTACAAAAAACAATAAATGACCCCAAATTATGACCCCAATAAATGAAAAATCCAATCAAATTATTGAAAATCAGATACAGGTTACTATTGAGTGGGAATAAAAATAATAATTGAATAATAGAATAACTGAATAATGAAACTATCAAATTTATTTCATTATTCAGTTATTCTATTATTCTGTTAATCAGTTATTCATATGATCGATACTCATTCCCATATTTACTCCGAAGAATTCGACAATGATTTGCCTGATGTGATGCTGCGGGCCAAATCGGTTGGCATTGATCACATCATCCTCCCCAATGTAGATACAGAAAGCATTGAACGTTTGCACCAAACAGAAAGTCAATACAAAGGATTTTGCCATGCTGCGATGGGGTTGCATCCGACCAGTGTAGATGCCGATTATAAAACTTCATTGGCAACAATAGAAAGCTATATTAAACAACGTCCGTATGTGGCCATTGGCGAGATAGGGATTGACTTGTATTGGGACAAAACTTTCCTTACCGAACAAATTTATGTGTTTGAGCAACAACTGGAATGGGCTATGCAATACGGATATCCGGTTATTATCCACATGCGCGACTCATACGACGAAATAATGAACTGCTTAAATGCATTTTCAAACCGTGGACTAAGAGGTATTTTCCATAGTTTTATGGGAACCTTGGAGCAAGCTCATGAGATATTGACATTGGGAGGTTTTAAGCTAGGTATCAATGGTGTGATTACTTTTAAAAATTCGGGGCTTGATAAAGTGGTATCACAATTGAGCATACACGACCTGGTACTCGAAACCGACGCTCCTTATTTAACGCCAACACCTCATCGTGGCAAAAGAAACGAATCTTCCTATATTACCTTGGTTGCTCAAAAATTATCCGAGATTTACAGTCTTCCTATTACCGATATAGATAAAATAACCACAGAAAACACAAGATTGATTTTTCCTGCTGTTTTGGACACAATAGAAGATTAAACCCCTATTGAAAGTCAATCAATCTAAATATGATTGAGAGAAGAAAGAGGAAGAAAAAATATCAAGACATACACCTAAAAAACAGAAGATAATTTAATTACTAATACTAACAAATTCTCCTTTTTCATTTTTATAAATAAAAAGATAACCCAAATTTTGAATCGAATTTGCTAATTTAACAGCATTTTGCAGGTCTAAAGCAATAAAGGCGGTTGCAAAAGCGTCGGCAGTTATGCAATCAGGAAAGAAAACAGTAGCACTTAACAGTTCCGGATTAACTGGATAACCTGTTAACGGATTTAGAATATGGGAGTATTTTTTACCGTCTTTGATATAATAATTCCTTGAGTTACCGGAAGTGGCCATAGCTCCTTTGTGCATTTCCAAAACCTTGATATTTTCCTGTTCATGTCCCGTATTGTCATCTACTGGTTTAGTAATACCAATTTTCCAGGTGTTGTTTTCCGGATTGTTGCCTCTAACCCTTATTTCACCTCCTATTTCAACCATATAGTCATTTATCCCTATAGCTTCTAGCAGCTCGGCTATTACATCAACAGCATACCCTTTAGCTAATGAGGAGGCATTAATTTGAATATGCGGATTGTCTTTAATTAATGTTCTACCCTCAATACGAACTTTTTGGTAGCCCACAAATTGCTTAATGCTGTCTATTGTTGTTTGGTCGGGAAATTTGTCAGCCTTCTCATACCCAAATCCCCATGCGTTAATGAGAGGACCAGCAGTAATATCATATATTCCTCCGCTTAATTCGGATACAAGCCGAGCGCAATTGAACACTGTAATAAACCAATCGTCCAATTCTGCTGGAATATTATTATTTACTTTATATATGGTCGATTTTTTATTAAATGGGTTCAAGGATAAATCAAAGCTATCTAACCGTGCAAAGATTTCTTTGTCTAAAGATCGCTTATATTTATATTTAATAGTTGCTTTTGTATTAAATATAGCCCCTTGCGTTAATTGATACTCGGAATTACCGGCGCATAGTGAAACCGAAAAATTTCCGAGAATAAAGAACAATATGATACATAAAGTTCTATTATGCATTATTCCGGCTGTTAAAAAGATTTTTTAACGATAGTTTCTTTTTTTTGAAAACATAAAAGATGTAAGAAGCACTAAATGCCATTAACAACCAATAACCATCGCCAATAGGCGTATCCATATCTTCTTCCTCTTCAAATTCTCCACCACCAAGATCAAGGGTACTCATATGAGGAGAATAGTCTTCGTCTTCCAACATAGCTAGTTCATCCGAAAAAAAATATTGATTTTCAGAATTAGTATTAAAGTCTTTGAAAGGTAAAGAGTAAAAAGCAGAGTCCGATAATTCTTGATCTCCGAAAGGTCTAAATATCTTCGCCTCAATATTTTGAAAAAAAACAACTTCTGCTAAAATAAGGGTAATCCAAATATTTGATTTCACGTTTATAGTTTGTTTACACAAATTAATTAATTAATACTTTGGTCGTTTTTTTATTGTTTTTGGTTTCGACCTGAATAACATAAATCCCGAAAAGTTCATGTACAGGAATGGTACACTTGGGTTGTATTATTTGTTTCTTATGAAGCAATAATTGACCTTGAATATTGTAGATTTTCACGTCCACAATAGGATCTTCAACAGATGATGAAACATAAAGCTTTTTATTTTGAGCATTCACTTGAATGTCCTGCTGATTACTTATATTCATATCTGTTCCAACCGAAACATTTTCTAACAAAACAATCGAATAGCGATCAAATAAATCAATATTCCTATCAGGGTCGCCGGCATTTAAGATTATAGTATACTCATTATTCCCCTCGTAAAGAGTATTAATTTTTCCCGAATGACGGTCTTTTATACCAATATTCCTACCGAGCTGTTGAATACCATCTATTCTCAAGGTCAGATCCGTATCATTGCCACGATGAATAATACCCAATGGAATTTCTGTTGCGTATTTAGAATAATGAGCAATGGACTTATAAGTATCATCTTGATTTATAAATATTTCGGGTATCTGAGTGTTTCCTGCAAACATTTTAGTTACTCCACCGGATAGTTCTCCGTCTTCTTCATGCAAAACAAGGCTGGTTGTACCACTACCTTTTGAATTGGATATGGTAAGTAACAAGGAAAAGAAATCTTTGACTTTTCTGCTACGCAAAGCGTTTTTGTTCTCTGCCATGGATGAATCTATATTTCGAACAGTAGTCATGGAAGCATCAAAATTGATAGCCATATTTGTTGATAACGGTTCTACAAAGAATGCTTGCAATGGCGATAATAAGTCGGCTCCCATAGTGCTGCCTTTTTCCAATTTAATGGCGGAGATTTCCGGATCGGTAGAAGTAATAAAATTACCTTCCTCATCATATTGGGTAACATAAGTATTATCATTTCTAAAAGTACGGTAATGGGGAGCAATATTATTATGATTATAAAATTTTGCAAAATCCAAATGTGCCATATAGGGATTGCCGATAATTACTTCATAATACTTGGTTTGTTCATTTTCTTGATATGTTCTGATTTGATCGGCAGGAAGCATTCTTTTACCTGTTTGGTCTATGATAAAACGGTTTCCGAGATAAACAGCCTGTTCGCCTCTACCATAATCCGGAGTGACATAAATATTTCGCTTTACTTCCTCCCAAGCCAGGTTTTGAGGTACTACTTTATCCGGTTTTCCGGCATAGAAATAACGGTATGCGGTTGTTCCGCTACCATCTTCATTTACCTTGAATGATTCGTATTGGTTAAAACCGTAGCTTTCACCCGTTGTAGCTTTCGGAAATCCGTATGCGTTATCTGTTACCTGAGAACCCCATTTTTCGTTCTCGAACCGTGGATATTTTACTATTCCTCCTTTAGAACCAATATTAGTCTGATCGTAAACAGCAGCTGTAGCATTTCCGGGATTAATGCTATTGGGGCCCTGTGGTATAAGTGTATTACCCAATACGCCAAAAGCAAAACCGTTTCCTACAGACAATGGTATATTATAAGTCGGCAAAGCTCTTGTGATGGATATTTCGCTGTAACTATCGGTGAATATTCCTCCAAATCGTTCGTATTCTTCTTTTTGTATAATGGGTTGTGATTCGGAATAACGAGCATATACATTGGGTTTTCCTCCGAAGAATAAGTCACCTGCATACATTTCTTGCAATGGCGCCGAAATCAAATAATAGCGTTCTCTGTTCAATAACTGACTGGTAGGTTTCATGTTTTGAAATTTCGAACCATCATAATTTCCGAAATTGAATTCAATAAAAGCTTTATGGTAGGAAAGTAAGTGTTGTTTGTCTATTTCTCCTCCCATTTCGAAAGTAATTGTGTTGCAAAGGGGATTTATATGGAAAGCATCATCCCATATTTCCCTATCGGCAATAGATATTTCCAAGTTAGGGTAATAACCGATATAAGGGTACCTTTTCGCTTCACCTGTTTTATTTCCTCCGGGTATAATAACATCGGTACAAACCATGGGTATACCGGCATTACTATTTTCGTATACAATAATATTCCCGGCTTTGTCGCCTTCTATATTGTCAAAAACTTTCCAATATTCGTCTTTATTCCAATTATTTGAAGGATTACTGTCGGTGCTTGCCGGTCCTACCCAAACAGAACGTGGAGAAATATATCTGATGTCAAAATTTTCGTCAAGCGTACAAGTAGAAGCATTGTTCGAAATATGCAACTTAAGTGTATGTATAGGTGTATTTAATGCATTATTGCCTTTGAAATCATTTTCTTCAACCGGTTTATTTTTAAAATAAAGGGTTAAACCTAAGGTACTTCCTGAAACGGCATCTACAGTACCCACGGAATATTTTTCCAAATATTCGGGTTTTTCGGTAGTTCCTTTCGTGTAAATGCTAAACTTATCTCCATTAGCATCGCGCGATGCGCTTTGAAGGGGAATAATTATTTTTGTTAGATTTTCTTCCGTATAACAAGCCCTGTATGTATAAGTTTCTTGCGAACCTTGTATATATTCTTTTGAACCAAAATTAACGTATGGAATGTCGTTTACTATGATTTCGTATGTTTTTACGGAACTTGGACAACCTGGTATATGTACACCGTATTTGGTTGTTCGTGCCGGATTTACAGTAATAGATGCATTGTAATTGCGTAAAGGATATATTGTTCCATCCGCATTATAGTAAAACCACTCCAAACTTCCATCTTCACCTTCTTGAAGTCCCGACAAAGTGAGGGTATAAGTTTCTCCCGCACAAAGTCCTACAGAGGCATCGTCCCTATCTGATGTAATTTGAATATTAGATGGAGTATAAGCAAAAATCACAGAAGGAAAACAAGATGCACTTAAAAATTGTTCAACCATAGGTTTTCCATCTTCGGTAATGTATATATAAACCTTATAGTCTCCACTGTATAAAGTCAAACGATTTCCTTCAGGATCTCTGATAACAATATCATTTTCTTTCGGATCGGTTGCTTTAAAGTTATATATGCAAGGATTCGCAGATACGAACGGATCTCCTACCGGTGGTACTACATAGTACCAATAGTTACGGGAAGTTGCAATACCATCCAATCCCGATTGATAATATAAAAGATCCATATCATCTTTATTCAGGCTAAACACCAAGTCGTATCCATTGTTAAGCGCATCCTGTGTCGTACTTGCCTCGTTTTCTTCGCAGCTTACAAATTCTTTTTTTACCGTTGCACGCATTTCCTGTGCCAGGATCTGGATGTTGTCGATTGCAAAATCGTTACCCAAACCTCCCACTTCAACATTCAAAAATTGTACTACAATCTTGCTTCCATCAGATTTTTTAGGATAAAAATCAAGAAACACATCTTCCCAGCCTCTTGTCATCTCAATATCGCCGGTCCAGTCCTCACCTAGAATAAGACTACCCTTACCCGCAGCAATCAATTCTTCGGTAGAAAGGTTTTGCTCTGCAGCTGTAGCATTTCCCGAAAGTATACGTAAGTAAATATTGGGTTTAATACGGTAATTTTCACCATAACCTCCGTTTCTCAATCCGGTGGTAGCATTGCTGAATTGAGCCATAAATCGCAATGGTATATCTGTACAAATATCAATTTCTTTTGAATAGAATAAACCGTTGGCTTTATCATTGGCATTAACAAAATTAAAATAATCGTTCGGATTTGTTTGGGCGTTATAATTTGGAGCTTTCAAGTCATAATTCCAGTCACCATTAGTATAACCATTGCAACAAGTACCTATGTTACTTCCATTGCTATTTTTCATGCTCTTAATAATTACATAAGCATTATCATCGGCAAGTCCATATCTTCCGGTGGTATTACAAGTACCTCCCCATGGATAGTTTGTCACTCCCGAATTAGCCGGATAAGGTTTGTTGTAGTTTTCATTTCCAGGAAAATACGAAGGAGTTTCACCACTCGGATTCGAATAATCTTCCAAGGATAACTGTTTCCAGTCAAAAT
This sequence comes from Paludibacteraceae bacterium, assembly GCA_031555675.1. GTDB lineage: Bacteria > Bacteroidota > Bacteroidia > Bacteroidales > Paludibacteraceae > JAISJU01. The sequence continues at coordinate 9,754 of JAVBUB010000209.1, forward strand.
TAGGCTCTTCGACCGGAATTACATGGACATTGACGGTAATGTATTTACCTGTTTCCAAATTGGCATTACCGGGTTGCGCATTTTTAATATTAAACTTTGGTACATCGTGTACTAAATTAGTGTATGTGTGTCCACCACTTTGCATCACAAAGTAAGTATGTATCAACTCTTGTCCATTCCAACCGACAAAATTTTTGTACAACATCTCGGTATTAACCCAAGGTTTATGTGGATTTTGATACCGACTCTGGAAATAAGAATAACTTTTATCGCCAATAATTTTTATAGTTCCTTTGGCATAATCCAATGGTGTTCCATTTGTTTCTCCATTATTATTCAACGCTTTTGTTGCATAAGGATCTACCATGTACCAGTCAAATCCCGTCAGCGGACTATTTGATTTAACCGCAATTAGACTATTATCCGGTGTACCAATATCTGAATTTAACATTAATTTTGGAAAACCGGCTGTAGATCTTGCCGAAGCATCGCGCGACAGATAACCAAGGTCAATTAAAATTTCTTCCAAATTTTTGGATATACAATCATGTTGATCGTAATACAAGTCTATTGTCCACGTATCTGTATCTAGCACCGGTATCTTACGTACATATTTCCATGTTTTTATAGCTTCCTGATAATTTGAGATAACCGCTCTAGTGCGAACAATTAATTCGGAATTATTCACGGATAGAAAATCATTGAAATCAATAAGGGTATTATTTTTTACATAATAAGTAATTTCTTCTTTTAGATAGGTTACATTTGGAATATATGGAAGTGCGTTTTGCAAATCAATGTATCCGCTTTCGCCTAACACAAAATAGATTCTGGAATATTCTTCAATATCATTTATTTTAGTAGAAATGGGATAAACGGAAAAATTTACTTCAG
>JAVBUB010000130.1:0-21717 GCA_031555675.1 Paludibacteraceae bacterium
GAATATCTGGCAGAATATTTATCCGGGAAAGGATTATTTACCAGTGTAGAACAAACGGATTTAAAAGAATTTATAGCAAAAGAAATAATCTAAAAACAAATGAAAAATTCAACAGACATATTCCGTTGTCCTTGGTGCGGCACTGATCCCTTATATGTAAAATACCACGATGAAGAATGGGGCCGGGAAGTAACCGACGACAAAACCATATTCGAGTTCCTTACACTCGAAAGCGCCCAAGCCGGGCTCAGTTGGATCACTATCCTCCGTAAGCGCGAAGGTTACCGGAAAGCTTTTGCCAACTTTGATGTCGAAAAAGTAGCCGCTTTTACGGATGAAAACGTAGAATGCCTGATGCAAGACACAGGTATCATTCGCAACAGACTGAAAATAAAAGCCACCATTACCAATGCACAACATTTTCTGGCTGTACAAAAAGAATTCGGCAGCTTTTGTAATTACCTGAAATGTTTCCTGCCGGAGGGTAAGCCTATCATCAACAATTGGAAAACCATATCAGAAGTCCCCGTCTCTACTCCAATATCCGACGCCATCAGTAAGGATATGAAAAAACGGGGATTTAAATTTTTCGGCACTACTATCTGTTATGCACACATGCAGGCAACCGGAATGGTAAACGACCACCTGGCAGATTGCCGTTGCCGGAAATAGTTTAACTTGAGTTTCTATGTTGCAGTGCGACATAGAAACTCAAGTTAATTTACTGATACATATATTCTTCGGGATTGGAAATATAATTAGCGGGATCTTTCATTTTACCGGCATTGCGCTCGTTTATTTCAATTTGTTTCTGCTGTTGTTTTTGCAACTGCTCTTTATTGGTAGCTTCATCATTAACGTATTCAACTTTAAAATCGAGTGTTCCATCCGGTTTATTGTATATCCAAACACTTTCTTTTTTGTCATTTACAAAGATACCGGAAGTTTGCAGGTTGCCATTATCATAAAATGACATACTGGCTCCATCTCTTAATCCGGCTTTATATTCTACATCAGATTGCAGCGCGCCATTGGGGAAGTATTCTTTGTATTTGCCATTGATTTTACCGTCGATCCAATCTATTGATTCGAATAATCCTCCTCGTTCATCGTATAAAATGGATGTTCCGTTCCTCTTACCATTTTTATAGATTTCTCTGAAGAATAAACTTCCTTTCGTTGAATAATAAAGCCATTCGCCTTCCTTTTGACTTGTCAAATATATGCCTTTGGCTAATAATTTACCATCATTACGATATAATTCGGTTTCGACAACATCTGTTGTGGGGTTAAAATTTTGCTTGGATTTCAAGTTCCCGTTTTCATAATAGCGAAGAAATATGCCTACAGGTTTATTATTCTTAAAAGTCCCTTCATATACTTTCTGGCCATTATCATTGTATTTTACCCATTTACCTTGCTTCATGCCGTTTTTATCAGTCACGTTCTGGGCTATAGCCGTAGTGGCAAATAATATTGATACTAAAAAAAATACAATGTTTTTTTTCATACGATTGTTGTTTTATTTTGCATTTCAAAAGTATGAAATAATATTGGAGGTTGAAATAAATTCAGGATGAAAAATTCAGAGGACTATTTATTTTACGACTCACGGGGTAACTCTAATGAAATCTATAGCGCATAGAAAACACAGAATAAACGGAAAATCACATTTCTCTTATTGTGTAAAATGTGGATATTAACTGAAATTATCATTCTATGTTATTCCGTTTATTCTGTGTTTTCTGTACGCTATAAAAAAGACTTAAAAGCTAATCAAACCGCTTAACCCTGTTATGGCAATGAAACGATCTGCCACGACGGCCAAAATAATTCTGGTGATAATCTTCGGCTACCCAAAACGGTAAAGCAGGTGTTATTCTGGTTATCACATTATATCCCTTCGCTCTTAAGAGAGCTATCAATTTTTCCGCCATTTCTTTTTGTTGATCATTGGTATAAAATATTTCCGAACGGTATTGTTCTCCAACATCAGGCCCTTGACGGTTGAGTTGAGTAGGATCGTGTAATTCGAAAAAGTTCCTGGTCAATGTTTCGTAGGTTATTTTAGAGGGATCGAATATAATACGCACTGCTTCGGCATGTCCGGTGGTTTTAGCACAAACTTCTTCATAGCAGGGATCTTCTGTTTTTCCTCCGATATAACCGGATTCTACCGAAATAACGCCCGGCAGTTTTCTCATTTCGTGTTCAATGCCCCAAAAGCAACCACCCGCAAAAATAGCCGTTTCGGTATTATCTTTCGCATCGGGCACAAAGTCCATTGAAATAGAATTGACACAGTGCCGGGTTTGTTTCGGGGTAAAGCCTTCATTCAGGAAAACATGTCCCAAGTGGGCGCCACAATTGGCACAAACAATTTCGGTACGCCGCCCGTCAGCATCGGGAATACGCTGTACAGCACCGGGTATTTCTTCATCAAAACTGGGCCAGCCGCAACCGGAGTCAAACTTAAATTCGGAGTGATATAGCGGCGCACCACATTGCTTGCAAACATAGGTACCTTTGCGTTGGTAATTATAAAACGCGCCTGTAAAAGGCAATTCTGTTCCTTTATGCAAAATTACGCGTTGCTCTTCGCGTGTTAGTTTTTTTCTTTGAGTCATAATGAAGTCTTTTATATAAAAACAACAGTTAAGATCTTTTTGTTTTCCATAAAAAATTTTCCACAAAAAATTTTTTCAATTAAAAATAAATATGTTCCTTTGCGCGCTAAACAACTGTTTAAAACACATGTTTAAAGATCAAACTACACCAGATGTAAAAGATCGTATACTTGATGTTTCGAGGGAATTGTTCATTAAGAATGGATTTGATTCTACGAGTATACGGGATATTGCCGCAGCCTCGGACACCAACGTGGCCATGGTTAATTATTATTTCCATTCGAAATACAATCTCTTTGAAATTATTTTTGAAGAAGCTTTTGATATTTTAATGGATAGGGTATTTTCTATTCTTCAACAAGATATTCCTTTTTTTGAATTAATAGAACTTTGGATAGATGCTTATTACGAAACATTGATAGAGTATCCGCAACTACCTATTTTTATTCTTAACGAAATAAACCAAAATCCGGAAAGATTAACGGAGAGAATACAAAGACGCGATCCGTTTCTCATTTTCGACCAAATGGCAACAAAAATAGCCCAAGAAGTTAAAAAGGGTACTATTAAAGAAACACCTCCTATAGATTTTATACTAAACGTTATGTCGATGTGCATTTTTCCATTCATGATTGGTAGCATGGCCAGCAAAGTAGCGCAAAAATCATCCGGCGAATATAACACGGTAATTAAATCGCATAAGAAGTATGTAATAGAGTTTGTTATTAATGCCATTGTTCCCAACAAGGACACAAAAGACTGATAGTCTTTGTATTTTCGGGGAACAACAAATAAAGAATTATTGTCATCATAAAGCACTTAGTGAAAAAATATAACCAGATGCAAGTATTAAAAATAGGAATCGACGTAGGTTCCACCACTCTCAAAGTTTTTATTTTAGACCAGGAAAATAATCTACAATACAACGCGTACAAACGTCATAAGGCAGATATTAACGGAACTTTTACCGAAGAGCTGAATAACATTATGCAGCAATTTCCGAATGCTGCTTTTCAAATAAGTATAACGGGTTCTGCCGGTATGGGCATTTCGGAGCGTACGGGAATTCCTTTTGTGCAGGAAGTGGTTGCTTCTATTGAAGTGGTAAAGAATAAGTATCCGGAAGCATATACTTTAATAGACTTGGGTGGCGAAGATGCCAAAATGGTATTTTTCGAAAAAGGCAAACAGCCCGATATTCGTATGAACGGGAGTTGTGCCGGAGGAACCGGAGCTTTTATCGACCAAATGGCCGACCTGATGAACATTTCGGTAGACGAACTGAGCGAACAGGCTCTAAATTCAGAGAAATTATATCCTATCGCGTCACGTTGCGGGGTATTTGCTAAAACAGACGTTCAAAATCTCATTGCACGTAATGTACGGGTATCCGATGTGGCTATGTCGATACTTCAGGCGGTGGCATTGCAAAGTATTACAAGCCTTGCCAGGGGATATGATATTAAACCCGAAGTATTGTGTATTGGTGGACCTCTGACATTTATCCCCGCCTTGCGGGATTGCTTCCGTAAATTGCTAAAAATGACGGACAGTGAACTGATTCAACCGGAATACAGCGAATATTTCCCGGCGTGGGGTACAGCGTTGTCGAACAAACCGAAGCAGGCGCCAACAGACTTGAATGAGCTTATTCAAAAACTAACGGTTATCAAAACTTCTACGCGTAAGGATGTATTGCCGGCTTTATTTGTCAATGAAGAGGAATATATAGAATGGAAAAGAAACCGCCGTATTAAACCATTGAAGAAAGAAGAACTGGGTGCTAACAAAGAAATAGAATGCTTTTTGGGCATCGACTCGGGTTCTACAACTACCAAGATACTGATTATGGATACCAATGGCAATACGGTATATACTTTTTATGGCCCAAACGAAGGTAATCCACTGAAAAAGGTAATAGAAGGACTGCGAATTTTTTATAACGAAGCCAAAGAAAAAGGTGTTTCGTTCCGCTTTATATCATCCGCTGCTACGGGATATGGAGAGGATCTTATTAAATCGGCGCTTGGACTTGATTATGGTATTGTAGAAACCATGGCGCACTTATCGGGAGCACAATATGTAGACCCGAAAGTATCTTTTGTACTTGACATTGGTGGGCAGGACATCAAGTCTATTTTTACCAACGAGGGTGTTATTTCGAACGTGGAGTTAAACGAAGCCTGTTCTTCGGGATGCGGTTCGTTCTTGCAAAACTTTGCTTCTACCATGCACATGACGCTGCCTGAATTTGCCGAAGCCGCGTGTCTGGCAGAATTGCCAAGCGACCTGGGTTCTCGCTGCACCGTATTTATGAACTCCAAGGTAAAACAATCTCTTCGTGAGAATGCCGGATTGGGTGATATTGCCGCAGGCTTGGCTTACTCTGTTGTAAAAAACTGTTTGTTTAAAGTCCTCAAAATATCTAACCTCAACCAGTTGGGCGATCATATTGTTGTACAGGGAGGAACTTTCCGCAACGACGCCGTATACCGCGCGTTGGAACTTCTTTCGGAAAAATCGGTAAGTTCTACCGACCATCCGGAATTGATGGGAGCTCTAGGCGCAGCCCTTTACGCCCAGAAAATGTGGCGCAAAAACAGTAAGCAAACTACTTTTACCGGAAAAGGGACTTTACCTGATGTAGCCAATATAAAAACCAAAGAAATACAATGTAAAAGTTGTACCAATCAATGTTCCGTCGTACGTTTCGATTTTGACAACGGCAATGTGAGCTATGCTGGAAATAAATGCGAGAAAGTATTTTACAATAAGAATTCGGCTCCCGAAAAAGGACATAATTCTTTCGATATAAAAAATAAATTGTTGTTTGACAGAGCACTGACCTCTCCCCCCGCCCTCTCCAAAGGAGAGGGAGCTAGAATCGGCATTCCACGCGCGCTCAATATGTTTGAGAACTTCCCATTTTGGCATACCCTGCTTACCGAATGTGGTTTTCAGGTAGAAGTATCGCCGGAATCAACTTTCTCGTTATATCAAAAAGGTGTGGGGAGCGTTATGTCAGAAAACATCTGCTTCCCGGCCAAATTGGTGCACGGCCACATTCAATCGTTGGTTGAAGCAAAAGTCGACAGGATTTTTTATCCGATTGTACCGAAAGACCAAAAAGAATTTAACAAATCTACCAACTCGTTCAATTGTCCGGTAGTAAGCGGATATCCGGATGTAATCAAAAGTTCAATGGATCCGGCAGAACGTTCTGGAATTCCTTTTGATAAACCGGTTATTACTTTTAGCAACGACAAAGCATTGGAAAAAGCTTGCTATAAATATGTTACTTCGCTGGGAATATCGAAAAAAGTATTTCAAAAAGCTTTCAAAAAAGCATTGAACGAACGTCAACAGGTAAAAGGGCTTTTAAAAGATAAACAAAAAGAATTATTAGACCGGGTAGTAGCAGAAGGCAAAACAGCTTTTGTAGTCGCCGGACGGCCATACCACACAGATCCGCTTGTACACCAGAAAGTCGGGCAAATACTTTCGGATTTGGGCGTAAATGTGTTTACCGACGATATATTCCGCAAGGAAGAGAGCGAAGGCTTTGCCTATCTTAACCTGGTATCGCAGTGGGCATACCCCAACCGCGTGGTACAAACGGCTATGGAAGTAGCACAATTACCTCAAAACGTTCAAATGATCCAGTTGAATTCTTTTGGATGTGGCCCCGACTCATTTTTTATGGACGAAATAGGAGACGTGCTTCGCAAGGCTGGCAAAAACCATACTATTTTGAGAATAGACGAAATTGCCAGTCCGGGCTCCATACGCCTGCGTTGCCGTTCGCTGATAGAATCGCTCAAGGCTTCTACAGCATTCGTCGAAACAGAAAAAGCCGAACCATACAAAGGTTATAATATACCTTACAGGGTAGAAGATCGTAAGAAAACAATCCTCATTCCATGGTTTGCCGATTTCCTTTCCCCATTTATTCCTGTTATCGGAGAACTGGCAGGATATAAGGTAGTAAATCTGCCAAAGACGTCGAAAGAAGCTGCCGAAACCGGCCTGAAATATGGGCATAACGAAGTTTGTTATCCGTCGACTCTGGTACTTGGCGATATTATTAAAGGATTGCAATCCGGCAATTATGATACAGACGATGTAGTTATTGCCATTACGCAGACAGGCGGGCAATGTCGCGCCACCAACTACCTGGCGCAATTAAAATCAGGATTGACACATGCCGGTTTCGGACATATTCCGGTAGTAGCAGTAGGTGGCGAGGCCTACCAGAACAAACAGGAAGAATTTAAGCTACCGGTATTTAAACTAACCAACATTACCGTATATACATTATTGTATGGAGATGCTTTACAACAGATGTATAACTCTACCATTGTACGCGAAAGGGAAAAAGGGCAAACACAAAAAACATTTGACCTGTATATTGAAAAAGGAATAAAGGCTGTCAGGAAAAAAGATATAAAACAGTTGCTCCGCTTATTGCAGGAAGCCGTTGCCGAATTTAACAAGATTCCTATCAATGACCTGGAATATACTAAAATAGGTTTGATCGGAGAAATTTACATCAAATACAATAATTTCGGGCAGGCTTATATTACGCAATGGCTTCAGGCGCAAGGCATGGAAGTAGTAACACCACCGATCCTCGATTTTTTTATGCAATATTTTGTCAACTCGAAAGTGGATATTCAGAACGGATTGAAAAAAGAGAGCGCCATGGGAAAATATTTCACACCGTTGATCTGGAAATATATGTATTCTAAAATCAATAAGATAGACGTGATTATGAAAGATTACCGTTTCTATTATCCGGCAGAGTCTATCTACGAAAAAGCGGAATACGCAAAAGAAGTTCTCGACCTTTCCAACCAGTTTGGCGAAGGCTGGCTGGTAGCCGCAGAAGTAGCTTGTTATGCCCATTCAGGTATTAACAAAGTGGTTTGCATACAGCCTTTCGGATGCATTGCCAACCACGTGGTAGCCAAAGGTATAGAAAAGCGTTTAAGGAAATTCTATCCAAATGTGAACATGCTTTACCTTGATATTGACGGCGGAGTGGCGGAAGTGAACCTGCAAAACAGGTTGCATTTTATGATTAATGAGTAGTTTCTTGTATAATAGTTAATACGATGCAAATATTGATTATTTTTTTACATTTATTTCATACTTTGAGGTTCACCCACAAAAATTGTATATATGAAATATGAAAACCTAATTTTTACCTGATTTAAACAACTAAACTACCTAAGTAAAATATATATCATCTCACTTAACCTGATTACCTGATTTCTTCTGATAAAAATTCAATAACTTTTTATGTTCATCTTCGTAACTTTCTTTTTTATGATGTTCCTTTTGCGTTTCGATATATTCGCACAAAGCAGGTATATTTCTTTTTGAAACCGAAAATGCTGCACAAGACTGTTGCCATTGAAAAACACCAATACACAAACGATTATTATTAATAAATTTCTCAGAACTGTTTGATATGAGTGTTGCTAACGTTTCATCATCCATTTGTGGTGCACGAGATAATAAAATATGAATATGTTCTGGATTTGCATAAACTCTGTATAATTTACAACCATTGTTGTTTACAATGCCTGTTATGTATTTTTCAATCCTTTCTCTGTATTTTTCAAGAGTAAGCGGTATTCTGTTTTGCGTTACCAAAACGTAGTGCATATAAATATTGTGATATTCTATTTTCATTTTTATTAATCAGGTTTGTATATAGGTGTATTTCTATGTTACTTAGGTAGTTTAGTTGTTTAAATCAGGTAAAAATCAGGTTTCAATATTTTACTAAAATAGCAGAATCAAAAATCTCAATTTTATCCATATTTTAATCCTAAAATCATCCCGCCCAGGTTTCCCGATCCAAATTCCTGTAATTAATGGCTTCGCCGATATGATTGGAAAGAATCTTTTCACTATTATCCAGGTCAGCTATGGTTCTGGATACTTTTAAAATGCGGTCGTATGCACGTGCAGAAAGATTGAGCCGGTTCATGGCTGTTTTCAATAATCCGGAACCCTTATCATTCAGTTCAGCGAAAATGCCAAGCTGTTTGGCACTCATTTGGGCATTGCAATAGATGCCCTCAATATCCCTAAACCTTTCTTCCTGTATTTTTCTGGCCAAAATAACCCTTTCGCGAATCTGAGCGCTCGATTCGGATTTCTTTATTTCCGAAAGCTTCTCAAACGGAACAGGAGTTATTTCAATATGAATATCAATGCGATCTAACAGCGGGCCGGAAATCCGCCCCAGATACTTTTGAACCACTCCGGGCGAACAAACACAATCTTTCTCGGGATGATTGAAATAGCCACACGGACAGGGATTCATAGAAGAAACCATCATGAAGCTGGCCGGATATTCAATGGCAAACTTAGCGCGTGAGATACATATTTTCCTGTCTTCAAGCGGTTGGCGCAATACTTCCAGCACTTCCCGCTTAAACTCGGGTAACTCATCTAGAAACAAAACACCATTATGAGCCAGAGAAATTTCTCCGGGTTGAGGGAAAGAACCGCCACCAACCAAGGCTACATTAGAAACAGTATGATGCGGCGAACGAAAGGGACGTTGCGACATCAACGAAGTTTCTTTCCCTATTTTTCCGGCCACGGAATGGATCTTGGTTGTTTCCAGCGCTTCGTGGAGGGTAAGAGGAGGTAATATGGTAGGCACGCGCTTGGCCATCATTGACTTTCCGGCTCCGGGAGGGCCAATCATGATAATGTTGTGTCCACCGGCAGCGGCAATTTCCAAAGCCCTCTTCACATTTTCCTGTCCTTTTACATCCTCAAAGTCCATGTCAAAATAATTACAACTATTAAAGAATTCATCCCGCGTATTGATCTCCGTTTTCTCGATCGAACCCGTTCCATTCAAGAATTCAACCACTTCTTTGATATTATCGACGCCATATACATCAAGATTATTAACCACAGCAGCTTCACGGGCATTTTGCTTGGGAAGGATAAAACCTTTAAATCCATCTTCGCGGGCTTTAATAGCTATGGGAAGGGCTCCTTTGATCGGTTGCAGGCTCCCGTCCAGCGACAGTTCTCCCATGATTACAAAATCCTTCAGTACATCCGCGTTAATCTGCTCTGCGGCTCCCATAATACCAACCGCCAACGGCAAATCATAGGCAGATCCTTCTTTACGTATATCGGCAGGCGCCATATTAACTACCACCTGATATTTGGGAAATTTATAACCATTATATTTCAATGAAGACACGATGCGTTCGTGGCTTTCTTTCACGGCACTATCAGGAAGCCCCACCAACAAAAATTTAATACCTTGAGATACGTTCACTTCAATAGTAATAATAGTGGCATTAATGCCTTGCACGGCGGCTCCAAAAGTTTTTACCAACATATTTTATTTAAGATTTAAAATTCAAGATTTAAGATTCTGCTGTAATAACTATATTTTAGGGTTCTTTTTAAATTTGCAAAAGTAATAATAAAGAAAATAAAAACAAATAATTGTTTATTTTGCATCCATACACATTAAAGATTAATTACAAACACTCAACCTGGATAGATTCTTTTTCTTCGTGCACTTTGTGCCTTTATGGGAAATAATATATAAATTTGCGTAATTTGTTTTGATGATGATTTATAATAAAATAATAGAAAACTGCCGCAACGGAAAGAAAATGCTGGCTGTGTTGATTGACCCCGACAAATACGTTGGCGCCAAGCTCACTCAATGCATTGCCGAAATAAAAAAGGTACAACCCGATTTTATTTTGGTAGGCGGGAGTCTTACCTTTGAACCTACAGAAAAGGTAATAGAACAAGTTAAGAAAGAAACCGATATTCCTGTTATTTTATTTCCAGGAAATGCCAATCAATTCTGTCCGCAAGCCGACGCGTTATTGTTGTTATCGCTTATTTCGGGCCGAAATCCGGAATATCTCATAGGGCAGCATGTTACCGCGGCACCTGCTATTTATCACTCCGGAATTGAACCTATTTCCGTGGGCTATATGCTTATTGAAGGCGGCAATAAAACCAGCGTGGAATACATCTCCAACACCAGTCCCATTCCTTCGGATAAAACAGAAATAGCGGTTGCTACCGCCCTTGCCGGAGAAATGCTCGGCAATAAAATTATTTATATGGAAGGCGGAAGTGGTGCCAAACACCATGTCCCTTCGAAAATGATTCACGCGTTAAAAGAACACATCAATATCCCATTGATTGTAGGTGGAGGCATCAGAAGCAAAGAAGATATTCTGGAAGTTTTGTCTGCCGGAGCCGATATAATCGTTGTCGGAAATGCCCTCGAAAAAGACTTGAACCTGATGCAGGAATTTGTGAAAACAGTGAGAAACCCCCTAAATCCCCCTCAAGGGGACTTAAGAATGGACTAAATAAAAATATTAAACCAATTAAAAGCCGATGCTACCTGGCTTAAAGTCTCCCCTGAGCGAGATTTAGGGGGCTTAACCATATGAAAAAAGAATTACATTTCGAAACTTTACAAGTACATGCGGGATATACACCTGACCATACTAACTCGCGCTCTGTGCCTATTTATCCGACAACAGCTTATACTTTCGATAGCGCTGAACATGGGGCCGACTTATTCAACCTCGATTTCCGTGCAGGCAAATCGCCCTATATCTATACCAGATTAAACAATCCGACCAACGGCGTATTTGAGCAACGCATGGCGGCCTTGGAAGGAGGTATGGCAGCAGTAGCAACAGCTTCGGGCCAATCGGCTCAGATGATCACCATCATGAACATCATGAAAGCGGGAGATAACTTTGTGACTTCGCCTTATTTGTACGGAGGAACTTATAACCAGTTTTTTGTTTCTTTTAAAGACCTGGGCATCGAAGCGCGCAAAGCCAAGAATGACACCGCCGAAGAAATGGAAAAGCTGATCGATGAAAATACCAAAGCGTTATATACCGAAAATATCGGAAATCCTTATTTTAACGTCCCCGATTTCCAAAAGCTAGCAGCATTGGCCAAGAAATATGATATTCCATTGATTGTAGATAATACTTTCGGATGTGGCGGCTACTTATGCCAACCTATAAAATACGGAGCCAACATTGTTGTAGAATCGGCCACCAAATGGATTGGCGGACATGGCAACAGCATGGGCGGTATTATTATAGACGGAGGAAACTTTAACTGGGGTAATGGTAAATTCCCTAAATACACAGAACCGTCTGCAGGATATCACGGACTGGTTTTCTGGGAAAAATTCGGACCGGCTGCTTTCGCTATGCGTTGCATTGCCGAAAATTTACGCGACATGGGACCTGCTATCAGCCCATTTAACTCGTGGCAACTGATACAAGGCATAGAAACACTTTCGGTACGTGTGGATAAAATGTGCCAATCGACTATGGAAATAGCCCAATGGCTACAAAAACATCCTAATGTATATGATGTAAGCTATTTGGGACTAGACAAGCATCCTTATCATGAGCTGGCAAAAAAATATCTTCGCAATGGCTTTGGCTGTGTGTTGACATTCAGAATAAAAGGAGGCTTGGAAAGAACAATTCGTTTTGTAGAAAAACTGGAAATTATCAGTCACTTAACCAATATCGGGGATGTGCGTACACTTATTACACATCCTGCCAGTACTACGCACCGCCAGTTAAGTGAAGAAGCACAAGTAGCTGCCGGCGTTTATCCGGATTTATTAAGATTATCGCTGGGATTGGAACATTTGGACGATATCAAAGCGGACATTGAGCAGGCGTTGGAATAAAATTATACCAAAATGCAATCATTATCTCTATACGAACTGGGCGAACAAATCAAATTAGCTGTAAAAAACGCTTTTACAACCTCGCTTTGGGTTCGTGCAGAGATCAGCGAAATTCGTGAAAACGCTTCGGGACATTGTTATCTTGAATTGGTTGAAAAAGAACCGGACAGTGATAAAATCATAGCCAAGGTAAAGGCCAATATCTGGTCTTTTACCTATAAAATGCTAAAGCCTTATTTTGAACAATCGACAGGACAACCATTGTCTGCCGGATTAAAGGTACTGGTAGGTGTTACTGTAGAATACCACGAAGTATATGGCATCAGCTTAACTATTAAAGATATTGACCCTACTTTTACGGTAGGTGACATTGCCATTCGCCGGAAACAAATTATCAACAGATTACAGGAAGAAGGTGTTTTCGACATGAACCGGGAATTGGTAATGCCTCTCGTTGCCCAACGTATTGCCATTATCTCCTCCCCTACCGCTGCCGGATACGGCGATTTCATGGATCAGCTGAATAAAAACAGAAGAGGATTTCGCTTCTATTGTAAACTCTTTCCGGCTATTATGCAAGGTAATCAAACGGAAGATTCTGTTATTGTCGCCTTAGAAAGTGTTTACCAATACATAGACTGCTTTGATGCGGTCGTTATCATCAGAGGTGGAGGTGCCACAGCGGATTTAAGCGCGTTTGACAGTTATCAACTGGCATATTATTGCACACAGTTTCCATTACCTGTTATAACAGGAATCGGTCACCAACGGGATGAAACTATTCTCGACTTGGTAGCTCATACCAGCCTTAAAACGCCGACGGCTGTTGCGGAGAAATTGATAGAACAGGCTACAGAAGTAGATCTTTTCTTAGAAGAGGCTTTGTCTTCTGTTCTACTGACTGCTAAAAATACGATTCAAACCAGCGAGCAACATATCAACAGCATTTCTAAAGAGATAATACGGATTCAAAAAAGCGTTACCATAAGCGAGAAAAATGCTCTTGCCTTGCTTTCTTTAGGGTTAAACAATACTTCCTCAAAAGTAATATCAGATGAGAAACCGGAGCTGAAAAGGTTTTCTGCAACCTTGAAGCAACTTGCCACATCACATTTAAAAACAAAAAAGCAAGAACTGCTTAGCATTGAAAAAAACATACAATTAACATCGCCTGAATATATTTTACAAAAAGGATATTCTCTCACAACCAAAAACGGCAAGGTTATTAAAAACAGTAAAGAGTTGAAACAGGGAGATATGATAAAGACCTTTTTTGCAACAGGATCTGTAGAATCTGAAATAAAAAAATGAAACCCTGTATTATTATAGATTCCAATATCCCTTTTATCAAAGGAGTTCTCGACCATGTAGCCGAAGTACGTTATTTGAACGGAAGCGACATCTCCGCCGAAAGTGTAAAGCATGCGGATGCCTTAATCATCAGGACACGCACGCGCTGCAACGAGGCTTTACTGAAAGGTTCTTCTGTGAAATATATTGCTACTGCAACCATTGGATTTGATCATATTGATACGGATTATTGCCGGCAACATAATATCGCCTGGACAAATGCACCGGGATGCAACGCAGGTTCGGTACAACAATACATAGCGGCTGCATTGTGCTATTTGCACGGGCAAGGGACTATAAACTTACCTGCCGCCACGGTTGGCATTGTAGGGATGGGCCATGTCGGCAAACTAGTTGCAAGTTTCTGCGAAAGTATTGGCGTAAAAGTACTGCTTAACGACCCTCCCCGGCAACGGGCGGAAAAAGGTAATGATTTTGTTTCGCTGCAGAATATAATGAAACAATGCGATATTATCACATTTCATACGCCCCTGAATAAAAACGGGGAAGATAAAACCCTCCATCTGGCAAATGATAGATTTTTTGCTTCCTTACAACAAAAGCCTATTATTATTAATGCCGCCCGGGGAGAAATATGCGATACCCAAGCTTTGAAAAAAGCGCATAAAAAAGAACTTATTTCGGGCATTATACTGGATTGTTGGGAACAGGAACCCAATATAGACATGGAGCTTTTAAATATATGCGATATTGCCACACCTCATATTGCCGGCTATTCGGCCGACGGGAAAGCCAATGCTACTACTGCTTGTGTGCAATACATCAGCCGTTGCTTCAATCTGGGATTAAATAACTGGCAAGTACAAAACATTCCTTGTCCAGAAAATACTTTTATTGATTCTCAGAAAAAGAATAACCTGAATCCGTTTGATGAACTGGTTAATGCTATTCTTTATACCTACCACATAGAAACCGATAGTGCAAAACTCAAAAATACACCTCAGCAATTCGAGTTCTTCAGGAATAATTATCCTTTAAGAAGGGAGTTTTCTTCGTATACTATAAATAAGGGAAAATGGGATGAAGAAGTTTTGAAACAATTCAAAACGTTGGGTTTTCAGATTGTTGATGGTCTTGAAAATATTAGAAATTAAAGTGTTTTCCTTCTTTCTGATTGTATAAAATCTATGCTATTTAATTCCTCAATGTTTAAGGTAATCCGGATATCAACACAAATATTAGGATATAAAAAAGAACCCCATTTTCTGATTATAATTTACATATCCCCGTTTTAATGTAAATTATAAAAGAAAATAGGGTTTTACTATTTAGCTTTTAGGCTTATCTATGAACATTATCATAAATGATAATACAAATGTAGTAATAATTATTGAGTTATTACTCAATAATATAGACTTTTTTTACACCAAAGAAAAACACATATGACTATAGCGTTAATTATCAACATATTAATCATTTGCATAAAATAAAAATACAGAGTTAATAACATATATTATTCATTTTTACCTGCCGGCTTTATATCAAATTTTTTATAGTGACTATGTAAAAAACAACAGTGATGGCAATAACGGCAATGAAACAGAAGAGTGCAAAGCGTGAGTTCTTTAATGAGAAATAATGTCCTAATGAAATGCTGGACAACATGGCTATTGCAGGAAACATATTGATAAAAGAATTTCTCACTACCGAAATAAAGAACAAAGTAAAAGTAAGTAAGTAAAAGAAATACAATATTTGTCTGGTTTTTATTTTGTCTGCGTTAATATTAACAAGAAAATGAATAAAAGAAATGAGCAGTAAAATCAAAAAGAATATTTGATAAAGAAGCTGTGGAGACTTGATGTTACTAATTGAAAACATCATCCATTGCTGTTGTAACGAAGCGAGAAATTCTTGAAGCCCCCCAGTTAAATAAAGTATCGGCAAACAAATTATATAGGGAACCAATAAACCTATAATAGAAGCGAGTAAAGTGCGGATGCTACCGATTCTCAACAAAGAAAAGGAGATCCAGAATACCGGCATCAGTAACAGAAAATCAAAAGAAAAGAAACTTCCTACCGAGATAAAAAAGAAGGTATTAAATATATTGCCTACCGGTTCTTTTTCTTGATAAACAGGTAGAAAAAGCCACATAGTGATCAGGATAAAAAAGCAAGAGATCAATCCGAAACAGTATTCTATTTTATAATTTGATGTCGCTAAAAAAAAAATAAACAGCAAAATAGGAATCATTGTCCGTACGCGGATAAATGAAAAATTTTCGTTGCATTGAAACAACAAAAAAGCCAGTAACACAACGAAAACAAATGTAGAGATAAAGGATATAAAAGTAAATTGTGTAAGCAGGTTACGCAATAGACCGAAGAAATAAAGATCAAAAATCTTGTCCGGCTCTGTTCTTGTATCTGTAAAAAAAGAACCGAACAACACAGCAAATAATAAAAATAAAACTATTGCTGAGAGCGCATTAGGCGCAACTAATTTTTGAATAGGATTTTTCTTCACACGAAAAAATCTAAAAGATTATTAGATATTAATCGAAACTTGCTTCGCAATATATATTGATTCGGGATTTGTTGATAATCTGAATATCCTAATATCAGTAAATATATCAATATCAGTCTATATCGGGTATTTACAAATCAAATCCAATATCCGAACGGAAATATTTTTTATCAAATTGTATTTTCTGCGCGTTGGCAAAAGAAGCGGCTAATGCTTCTCCTTTGGTTTGTCCATAAGAACTTACGGCAATAACGCGCCCTCCGTTTGTCAGGATTTTACTTTCTTTCTGAATGGTTCCGGCATGGAAAGCAATACTGCCTTCTACTGCATCCAATCCTGTAATTTCTTTCCCCTTTTCATAATCTCCGGGATATCCACCCGAAACAAGCATAACAGTTACAGCGAAACGAGGGTCTATTTCTATTGTTTTCTGATCCAGATTTCCTTGCGCTACACCTTCAAACAGGTCTACAATATCGGATTTAAGTCTAAGCATCACGGCTTCGGTTTCTGGATCTCCCATACGGGCATTGTATTCAATGGTATAAGGTTCTCCTTTTACATTGATTAATCCGAAGAAAATAAATCCCTTGTAATCTATGTTTTCCTGAAGAAGACCGTCGACTGTAGGTTTAATAATCCGGCTTTCTATTTTAGCCATGAACTCGGGTGTAACAAACGACACGGGGGAAATGGCTCCCATACCGCCTGTATTCAATCCGGTATCGCCTTCGCCAATGCGTTTATAATCTTTGGCTTCGGGTAGTATTTTGTAGTTTTTACCGTCTGTAATTACAAAAACAGAACATTCTATTCCTGATAAAAATTCTTCAATTACAACAGTGGCGCTGGCCGAACCAAATTTTCCACTCAGCATTTCGTTTAGTTCTTCAATAGCCTCATCGAGGTCGTTGATAATTAAAACACCTTTTCCGGCAGCAAGCCCGTCGGCTTTTAATACATAAGGAGCCTGAAGAGTTTTCAGGAAAGCAACTCCTTCTTCCAGGCTTTGTTTGGTTACGCTCTTATAACCTGCTGTAGGGATATTGTGGCGCATCATGAACTGCTTGGAGAAATCTTTGCTGCCTTCGAGCATAGCACCTTGTTGGGTAGCTCCTATAACAGGTATGTTTTTTAGTTCGCTATCGGCTTTGAAAAAATCTACAATTCCTTTTACCAAAGGGTCTTCGGGGCCAACCACTACCATGTTGATCTGGTATTGTTTTACACAATCTTTGATAGCCTGAAAATTATCGGCGGCTATATTAATGTTTTCTCCAACAAGGGATGTTCCAGCATTGCCGGGAGCAATATATAATTTATCAATTTTAGGGCTTTGGGCTATTTTCCATGCCAACGCGTGTTCTCTTCCTCCGGATCCTAATAATAAAATATTCATAATTTAGTGTTTTTGGATAAACATTGATAAAACGTTTTATCAACATTTATCGCGAAGCATTTATCAATTTTTATTTATAATTTTTCAAATTTATATCCTTGCTCCAGTAAATATTTGACGGCTCTGGGCATGGCGTACTTCATATTTTTTTCGGCTTTTAGTGAGTCATGAAAAACAATGATAGAGCCATTGCGGGCATATTTTTTGACGATACTCAATACTCTTTCCGGTTTCAGCGCCGCATTGTAATCGCGGGTAATCACATCCCACATCACGATCTGGTATTTTTTCCTGAGCCTCACATATTGACTTCTGGTTAAATGGCCGTGTGGCGGACGTAGCAATTTACTGTTGATGAGTAAGTCGGCTTCATTTACATTCTTTATATATGTTTCGTAATCCCAATGGAATCCCGAAAAATGATTAAATGTATGGTTCCCTACGCTATGACCTTCGGCTTTTATCCGTTCAAATATTTCCGGATATTTGCGAACATTATCTCCAACGCAAAAAAAAGTAGCTTTTACCCCCAACTCTTTCAATGTATCCAATACCCAAGGGGTAATCCCGGGTATCGGACCGTCATCAAAAGTAAGATATATCGTTTTTTCTGCCGGATCTTTTCTCCAGAGAGCACTTTTATAGCATGCAGTCAGCAGACAATTAGGTTGTTCTATCAGCATCTTTACTGCAACATATAAAGCTTTTCATAATAGCCTTTGGCTTTATCTTTGTATGCATCATACGTTTCTGTGTCATATTTCTCGACGATGCTCAAAGTGCCTTGATATAATCGCACTGTTTGATAAATTTCGGCTGTTGCACTCAATATTTTATCATTGTTAAGAGCGAAAAACCAACTCAAGGATTTATCTGTTTTATTCAATAGTTCCGTTATGAGTTCTTTTGCTTTTTTATTCTCTCCAAGGGCATAATACGACTCGGCCATGTAAATGGATGTATAATCAGAAGGAACTGTAGCCAATGGTATAACTTTCAATGAGTAATCCAACACTTCCAGTGCTTTGTCATTTTTACCTTCTTTAATAAGCGCTTCGGCCAAACGGGAGAATAGCATACGGAAATGTGAACAGAACCGCAGGTTGTTTTCATCCAGGTACACTTTCGGATTTTCGATGCCACCCCAACGGTATTTGTGCATCATGTTGTCATACATTTTTTCTGTATCTATTTCGGTGTCTTTATTTAGGTCTGGCATCAGCGGAACGATTCTGCGGGCAATACCTTCCAGTTTCGAATATGGCCTTAACCCCAATTCTGCTTCGTTTCCTGTAGTGTAGGCATAATAAACAGGACGTTCCCAATTATTGTTATACAACAGATTCAGAATGGCGTATTCATTTTTATAGATCCTGGTTCTTAATTTGATAGGCATAACAGATAAAATTCTGGCCGAGTCTTCTTGTTTTACAGTGCCCGTTTTAAGAACTTGTGCCGCGTCTATTTCCATATATAAATTCTGCGAAGGCATGTAATTGTCTCCCGAACTATCTTTGGCGCGTTGGTCATCACTACCGTAAAAATCCAACGCTGTGCCTAATTCAAATGGTTTGTCAATCCATTCTTCATGAACAGGGTAATTTTTATTGTTAACAACCCCGGCCGTTCTTACTCCTTCTGCATATTTACTAGGATTTAAGTTGATAGGCAGAGCCTTGGATCCATAATATCCTCTTCTCATCTGGTTAATATACCAATCTGTTTGAAGATAACTAAGGTTACATACACGCACATCGGTACGTACTCCTTCTACTTCCTGCATATACCAGAGAGGGAAAGTATCGTTATCGCCATTCGTAAATATAATGGCGTTGGGTTCGCAAGACATCAGGTAATTATATCCGAAATCGGCACAGGTACGGCGACCTGAACGATCATGATCGTCCCAATTCTGGTTGGCCATTAATGCAGGAACGCCCAAAGTGGCCAAACTGGCAATAATAGCCGCTACCGTTTTAGGCATAAACCTTTGCAATAATTGAATAATGGCCAGCACTCCAAAACCAATCCAGATGGCAAAAGCATAGAACGAACCGGCATACGCGTAATCTCGTTCACGAGGTTGAAGCGGAATTTGGTTCAGATAAATAACAATAGCCAATCCAGTCATAAAGAAAAGCATGAAAGTAATCCAAAAGCTTTCTACTCCTTTTTTGCCCGAGTATACCTGGAAACAAATTCCCAATAGACCCAGCAAGAGAGGAAGCATGTAATAAACATTGTGTCCTTTATTGCTTTCTAGATCAGGAGGAAGATTTATCTGGTCTCCGACCATCAATTCATCTATGGCGTTAATACCTGTTATCCAATTGCCGTGATTCACTTCGCCATGTCCCTGAATGTCGTTTTGCCTGCCCGAGAAATTCCACATGAAATATCTCCAGTACATAAAATTAACCTGATAGCTGAAGAAGAAGCGTAAATTTTCGATGAATGTAGGTTTGGCAATAGTTACCAATCTACCGCATTTGTCATATGCTACATTTACACCTTCTATTTTTCCCCAGGTTTTGTATTCCGCAATATGTTCTTCCTGTGAGCTATACATACGTGGGAAAATAGTACAAAGGTCATCAGCATATTTGTATGACATTTTTCTTCCGGCACCTATATACTTGTCTTTACCTCCGGTAACGGTATCTTTCATCCACATTTTTTCTCCTTCGTTGATCACCGGTATGCAATATCCGCCTTTAACATCTAGTTTTACTTCGGAATTGTAGTATTGACCGTAGAATAACGGTGTATCTCCGTATTGTTCGCGGTTCAGGTAACTTTTCAAGGCAAACATATTGTCCGGACTATTCTGGTCCATGGATGGTTTGGCTAACGAACGTACAACAATTACAGCGTAGGTTGAATAACCGATAAATAGTACGGACAGGCATAGTACCACCAGATTGACAAAACGGCGATTTATTTTAGCATAGGCTAACCAAACAATTAAACCCACAACAATAAGGGTGGGCAACCATATGCTGCTTCCGATAAAAGGTATTCCTAATATGACAATAGACAATAAGAGAGATATTTTCATTCTGATGTTGCTTTTCCCTGCATAGCTTTCGTATATAGACCAAGCAAGTATAGCTACCACAAAAATAACATAAACAATGGCTCCGGTGTTATAGGAAGCTCCAAGTCCGTTCACAAAAAACAGTTCAAACCAGCTTGCCATTTCTACGGACCCTTGTATGAAACCATACATAACTACCCCTACAATGGCAAATGAAGATAGTAAATTAAGGATAATCCCTTTTGCCGATACCTGGTAGTTTTTGAAATAATATACCAACGCAACAGCAGGTATAGCCAACAGGTTCAACAAGTGAACCCCGATAGAAAGCCCGGTAAGGTAAGCAATAAATATTAACCAACGATCGGAATGGGCCTCGTCGGCTACGTCTTCCCATTTTAAAATAGCCCAGAATACCACTGCCGTAAACAGTGATGAATAGGCGTAAACTTCGCCTTCTACAGCCGAAAACCAAAAGGTGTCCGAAAAAGTATAAGCCAATGCTCCCACTAATCCTGCACCCATAATGCCGATCATTTGAGAGGTACTTATTTCATTTTCATTTTTGATGATTATTTTCCGCGCCAAATGGGTTATCGTCCAGAACAGGAACAATATGGTTAAAGCGCTGAACAAAGCTGACATGGCATTAATCATCATGGCTACTGTAGACGGGTTGGATGCAAACAAGGAGAAAAAATGCCCGGTAAGCATAAAAAAAGGTGCTCCTGGAGGGTGCCCTACGTCTAACTTATAGGCAGTAGAAATAAATTCCCCGCAATCCCAGAAACTGGCAGTAGGTTCTATGGTTAGAAGGTAAGTTACGGCAGCTATGGCGAAAGACAACCATCCAACAATGTTGTTTACAAATTTGAAATTCTTCATATCTATATTATTATTTTTATTCTAAATAAGCTACAAAACTAATCATTATAAATTAATAATTAACAAATAACAATTAAGAATTAATGTATTTGGTCTACAAAACCTGAAATAATTGTCAATTGTTAATTGTTAATTGATAATTGTTTGTACCTTTGCATCCTCAATTTTTCAGATATGACTT
>JAVBUB010000090.1:0-7614 GCA_031555675.1 Paludibacteraceae bacterium
TAGTCCAAGAAGGGAAAACAGACAATACCAATTCTTCTTTTTCGGTTAGTTCTACCTCATCATCTATATACGGACTAAGGGTTACCATGGTTTCGCTTTCGAGTTTGAGGCTCGAGGGCAAAGCTGCTTTGTACACTTCGCCAAGGGTGCATTGGTAATAAGAGGCTATCCATTCCCAAAACCGCAATTGCGGACGACATAGAATAGGTTCTTTATCGAGTATATCGATAATGGGTTTTATAGTATAATCGCCGGGATGGGTATGATGTATTCGAAAAATAATGCCGGTATATATTTTTTTATTCCCCAAAGGTACAATAACACGCATGCCGGGCTGCAGTTCCTGATTACAATCATTGGGAACTGCATAGGTATAGGTATTTGCCAGGGGCAAAGGCAGGATTATGTCTATATAAACAGCAGGATTCGGCACTTATGTGGATTTATACTTATTGGAACACGGATAACGCGGATATTACGGATTGACACGGATACTTTTTCAATCGATAGACGATTAATATAGAATAATTCAGCAAGAAAACCCGTCAATATCTCCGTACACAAAAATACAAAAAAATAAGCGAAGCTAAAAGCCTCGCTTATTTTATATTCAAGTTAAAAATAATTATTTAACTGTTTTTTCTGATACTACTGTTCCGTTGCTATAAGTAGTTTTAACAACCACTACGCCTTTAGCTGTAGCAGGAACTTTAGCGCCTAAGATAGAGAAATATTCTACAGATACAACTGTTGCATCAGCAGGAATTTCAGAAACACTACTTTGACCACCATTAATTGTACCAGGAAGTGCAACACCTGCAGAAGGGTTTGTAATTAAACCTGTTCCAGTTAACTGCATAGCATCATCATAAGCAGGGGAAGCTACAGCATAGTTAATTCCTCCATAACCATAGGCATTCCATACCCAAGTTCCATCCAGAGTACTAGCACCAGTTAAATTGAAGTGAAGAGTCGATGCTCCTTCTTGTGCAGAAACTGCTCCAAAAACTTGTTCTATAGAAATATCTATGGCATATAAGTTAGGTACCGATTCTACAGGAATTAATCTAATATCTGTAGCATTGCTCTCGTCTCCTACACGAGCTTGTCCCAAAGCTAAAGTACGCCCTGGTGCACCGGCTAACCATGTTTGCGCTGTTTCATCAGTTACTAAAATAGCAAAAGTAAATGGTTGATTAGCAGCTGGTTCTGCATCAATCCATGTTTTTGAAACCATATCATAGTTTCCAGCTTGTCCGATAGTTACGTTTCCCCATTGTGCACTTACACCAACAGTCACTGCCAAAGCAGCAAAAAACAATGTAATTTTTTTCATAGTTTTTAAATAATAAATTAGTTAATTAATAATTTTTAAGTTTTGTTCAGCAAAGATAAAACTTTTTGAACAACAAACAAAAAAACAAGAAAAGAAAATAATTCATCGCTTATTTTTAATTTAACGATTTTTTTATGAGCAATTGAAGATTTCTGTTCTTATTAATTCGTCTTTCTTATTGTTTTCAAATTAAACACATACATTCAAAATATTAAACAAATTTACCTTAGAAATAGTTTTATATACGCAAAGAAAAATATATCCCTAAAAATAACAAGTCGCACAGGTGTGGTCATTATTTTCCTTTCTTTACTACTTTCAGTTTTTTTATTTCTTTTTTCAGTGTATCAATTTCCTGCTCTCTGTTATAAATTGTTTTCAGGAGTTCATTCAGTTCTTCGTTTTCAATGGTGGTAGGATATTGGTTATCTACGCGCTGCATGAAATCGGCTAAAATATTCATATAGTTCATAAATGCCTCGTAAGCGTTTTCGTAGTTAGACCCCCAGGAATCTTTATGACTCATATACCTGAAATGGTCTGTTGTTTGGAGGTTGAGCCAGTCTCTCAACAACGTTCTGTCTGTACATAACCTAACACGTTCTCCTACGCTGTATAGTTTCTGCAAAGCTTCGTTCTGTAAATTATTTCCTGTCCATACGCTGATATCCTTTTCCTCGCCCGACCATCCTATAGGGAACAAGACTTTAACGCTATCAATGGGTTTATTTTTTTCGGTTACTTCCGAAGGAGTCGTAAAGGTAAGATTTCTTTCCATAGCATGGTATGGCAACACTTTCAAGAATTCAAATATGCCGCTTTCTTTGCGTTGAAGTTCCCCGAAAGCTTCATACCCCATCCAGATGTTTACCACCTGTTCTTCTTCGGGCATATTGGCAATCCAATCGATATATTTTTCGGCGGTTAATGGGAAATCGGTCCAACTCCTGTCGGAAAAACGAAATGCGATATCATCACTCAATTTATAGTTACGAATGAGCAATTTGAGTTTCGGCATATACGAATGGGTGTATACATAATTAGGACTTCTCCAACCCAATACGTGGCGGGCTCCTTCTATCAGCATGGTTTTATATCCCATTTTGGCAACCAGCTCGCCAATTTCATCGGAGTAAATTAGCTCCGAATTTCGAAAAGCGGTAGGGTTCTTGCCAAAAAGTTCTTTAATTTTATCAGTATGTTTTTCCACTTGCCGTTGAAATTCGGCCGCATCAAATATGGAAGCCAAAGAATGTGCATATGGTTCTACCAAAAACTCTACACTATTGGTCGCAGCTAATTCTTTAAAGCTATCAATGACTTCGGGGGCGTATTGTTCAAATTGTTCAATAGCCGGACCTGATATGGAAAAAGTACATTTAAATTTACCATTGGAACTTTTGATCATTTCCAATATGGTTTGATTGGCAGGTAAATACGATGTGAGTACCAAATGACGAATAGATTCTTCGTTATTAAAATCATCATAGTAATAATGGTCTGTACCTATATCAAAAAAGCGATATCGTTTCAGCCTGAATGGTTGATGAATCTGGAAATAAAAGCAGATATTTTTCATACGTAAATATTTTATTTTTTACATTTAGGTCGTATGGAACTCGCATTTTCATTATCTATGATTTACATTTATGTAAATGCTCGTTTCATGTGGATTTATAAAGTTATAATGTTTATAAAGTTTTTTTAATTCCCAATACCATGTTATATATATCACGGACTTTTTGACCTGCATATTCCCATTTGATATTGTTTACTTCGTTGCGTCCGTTTTCGCGCAAGTCGGTATACATAGCGGGCCATTTTACAATGGAATAAATAGCGTCGGCCATGGCGTCTATATCCCAATAATCGGTTTTAATAGCATGGGTTAATATTTCGGCACAACCTGATTGTTTGGAAATAATACTTGGTGTTCCTACCTGCATGGCTTCCAATGGGGATATTCCGAATGGTTCTGATACGGAAGGCATAATATACACATCACTTTCGGCCAACATATGGGTTACCTGTTCTCCTTTGAGGAAGCCCGTAAAATGAAACCGGTCGGCTATACCTCTATTGGCAACCAAGTCTATCATCGCGTTCATCATATCTCCGCTGCCAGCCATTACAAAGCGTACGTCTTTTGTTTTCTGCAATACCCTGTAGGCTGCTTCCACAAAATACTCAGGACCTTTTTGCATGGTAATGCGTCCCAAAAAGGTAACAATTTTATCTTGCCTTTCGGCTTTGGTGTATTTTTCCACATTAGGAATAGGTTCTACTGCATTGTGTACGGTTGTTACCTTACGTGGATCCTGATGATATTTCTCAATAACGGTTTGGCGTGTCAGGTTACTTACGGTTATAATATGATCCGCTATATCCATTCCTCGTTTTTCTATATCGTAAACAACCGGATTTACTTGCCCGCGCGAACGGTCAAAATCGGTTGCATGCACGTGTATTACCAATGGTTTTCCTGAAATTTGCTTGGCAAAAGCGCCGGCAGGATAGGTTAACCAGTCGTGAGAGTGTATGACATCGAAAGAGAGTTTGTGTGCCAACACGCTTGCCACTGCTTCGTAATTGGATATTTCTTCCAACAGGTTATCGGGATAACGACCGGAAAAGTCTATACATCCGAGATCGTTTGTAAAAATCCTCCTGAAGTCGTAACGAATACCATCTCTCAACCAAAAATACTCATCGGGATGCATTTGTTTCCCTATACGCCAGTTGACATGCTCCCATGAGTTTTCTTTCCAAACCACAGGAACATTGCATGCTCCTATGATTTTCAGGAAACTTTGATCTTCATCTCCGTGGGGCTTAGGAATCACAAAAGTAATATCCATGTCTTTTTGCAAAGCCATTCCTTTTGTAAGTCCATAACTAGCTGTTCCCAATCCTCCTAAAATATGGGGAGGAAACTCCCATCCAAACATTAATGCTTTCATAAATCAGCAAACAAGGTAATTTACTATTGTTCTTTATTATAATCTTTCAACATAGTTAACACCCTAAGTATTTCAGCCACATTCATGGCAAAAGACATAGCTCCATGTCCGTTATAGGGTGGATTTCCATCATATAGCTCGGGTATGGTACCGATACATCTTTCGCGAATAGCGCCTTCGAATCCGACCATTATTCTTTCTATAAAGGATATACCACTATTCTTGTATACTTTGAGGTACGCCTCGGCAAACGCGGCTATGGTCCATGGCCAAACGGGTCCGTTATGGTAATTACGGTCGCGTTCTAATTGTCCGCCGATATACATTGGACGGTATGAGCCGCTTTTCGGACTCAAACTCCTCAATCCCTTGGGTGTTAATAATTCTTTTGTACAAATATCGACAACCGATTTTTGTTGTTGTCTGTCGAGCGGTGAAAATGGCAGCGACACGGCAAATATCATATTAGGGCGTACCTCTTTATTCTGATAATCATCAATAACGTAATCGTTCAGATAGGTACCATTCCAAAATTTTTCTACAAAAGACCTGCGAACCATTTCGGCCTGATAATCAAATAAATCGGCAGTATGTTCTTCTTTTTTCTCTTTTAGCACCAATGATGCAAACTTCAACGCATTAAACCAAAGGGCGTTTATTTCTACAATATAGCCTGTGCGGGGAGTTATCGGGTATCCGTTTTCCGTTGCATTCATCCAGGTTACGGCTACATTTCTTCCCTCTGTAAACAGAAGTCCGTTGGCATGCAAAAAGAGATTCTTATGTTTTTGAGAACGTAGAAATTTAACTACATCCACCACTATATTTCCATACTTTTTAACGGCCTGTTCCATTGACGTATAAAGTGCATATTGCTGAATAGCCCATACAAACCATAGCAACACATCGGGAGCCTCAAGTTCCTGCAATTCTGTTATAGAATCTTTTACATTTATAAATTCTATAATATCCGGAATGGATGATTGGAGTACTTTTTCGAAATAATCGACATCACCAATGCAAAGGGTAGCTCCGGGCAACGAAATGAATTGATCTCTGGCACGGGAACGGAACCATGGATAACCTGCCAATATGGTATCGGTATCTCCATCTTTTTTATAGAATTGAATAGCGGAATTTTTCAGGTAATCGAATAAACTACTTTTTTCTGTTCTCTTTGAAATTTCGTTATTCCACAATGTTTTTAATTTTTGAGGGTATACATGTTCAATACCTCCCGAGAATATTATCTCTTCTCCTTTTTTCATTGGGAGTTCGAAATAACCTGGCGCGTAAAGATCTTCTTTGTAGGCATATCCTCTTTCTTGCTCTTTGGCATATTCAATGCCGCGATACCAATCGGGAGCATGTACATAATCGGCTTTCCTGGAAAATTGCATTACCAGGCAGGGATATCCCTGATAAAGGCACACTTCCATCCCATTTTCAACCTCATTATAGTCTTTATTAATAACATCATTTTCGTGACAGAGGGCATTCACATTACGGAAAGCGAGAAATGGTTTGAAACGTAATTTAATAGGCGAATGTGCTTCTAACAATGTGTACTTAATCAAAACCCTGGGCTCATGGGAAAGCATCAGCCTTTCTTTGGCCAAAATAACCCCTCCCAAGCGGTAAATGGATTTAGACACAACACCATAATCAAATTGTCGCAGGTACTTATGTCCATTGGGGCTGTAATGCTCATGGTCGTATTTATGCACTCCTAAATTAAACTCAGCGCCATATTGCACTACCGTTTCGTCCAGAGAAGATAACAGCACATGATTTTCATTATCAAGATTGGGTAGCGGCACCACCAATTGGCCATGATATTTTCTTGTATTACAATCAACTATCGTTGTACTATTATAAGCTCCAGACCTGTTCGTCCGTAATATCTCTTTTTTGAGGGACTTTTCAAGGTCTACTAATAGGTTTCTGTCAAAACTCAGATAAGTCATGTATTTTCCAATTAAGAATAAAAAGTTGTTAGCAAACAGTGTCGGAGCATTTGTATTCCGGTCTGTTTTCATGTTTGCAATTTAGCTATTTTTTGACTTTAGAAAAAATAATTACGTCTATTTTTATGGGATAAAACAAAAAAAAGCATTTTTTGTTTATAAAAGCCATTTTTCATGCCATTTTTTAAATTTCAACGTCGATTCTTCTCCAAATTTCGAAAGAGATTTTATAATCATATCGACAGGCAATTCTACTCCAAGTTTTGTTTTAGAAAAGAATTTATCGGCAAAACATATCAACTGTTCTTCTTTTGATATGGGTGTCATGTTTCTATGAGGAAGTGGCAGATTTTGTTCTAATATTTGTTCTAATGATATTCCGGTTCCGGTATGCCGTTCGCATACAAGTGCGTGTCTGTTCAATTCTTTTTGTTGAAGCATCAGGCTTCCTAAGTATCCGTGACAGATATATGGTTTTTCTCCAAAGCAGCAGATTTTTGGAGCGTTGGTCATACATATACCTATATCGTGTAACATGGCAGCTTCCTCGACAAATGTAATATCAAAGTTCTCTTGTGGGTTTTTTCCGGCTATTTCCAATGCCTTTTGGGTTACAGAAATGCTATGATCTACAAGAATTTTGTATAACTCTGAATTTTCGTCGTAATATTTTTTTATTATTTCTATTGATTCCATCATTATTCTATAGTACATATAACAAAATAGCATTTCGATTGAAATGCTATTTATATTGAGATATTATTTTAATTGCCTGTATGGTGTTGAATAATTATAATTTTATTCCTTTTTATCCGAATTTACTGATTCTTTTTAATTTCTCTTCGTCTATCAGTTTTATTTTGCGGCCGTCAACTGTTATTATTTTTTCGTTTACAAAAGCAGTAAGCGTTCGAATAGCATTTGAAGTTGTCATATTCGAAAGGCTGGCTAAATCTTCACGAGACAGGTAAACACTAATAGTAACTTCGTCTTCTTCGTATCCGTAACTATCTTTTAAAAAGAGTAATGATTCTGCCAAGCGGCCGCGTATGTGTTTTTGGGTAAGCGTAACTGTTCTGGAATCTGATATTCCTAAATCTACTGCGAGGGCTTTAATAAAATAAAATGCCAAATCGTTATTTTCTTTCAGTAATGACAAGAAAATTTCTGCAGGAACGGAATAAACCATAGAAGGTTCAAAAGCCATGGCATTTGTCACATAAGGTTCTTCTGCAAGTAATGCTCTATAGCCGAAATATTCTACCGCCGTAATGATTCTCACTATTTGAGATCGTCCGCCAACACCTTCCCTGAATATTTTAACTTTTCCTTGGGCCAAGCATAATAAATC
>JAVBUB010000139.1:0-4710 GCA_031555675.1 Paludibacteraceae bacterium
TCTTAAAATTCCTCAACTCGACAGTACTGTTGTAAAATTGAATACTAATATTTCTACTTTATCTACTGAAAAACAAATGGTAGAAAATGTAGTTGTAGAGCAAGATGGTGCTTTGCATACTGCCTATTATTTCATTGGAACATCTAAAGATTTGAAAACTAAAGGAATTGATATTAAAAAACAAGGTGTTAATAAAGGAGCTTTCACTAAAATAGATACACGTCAGTTGACAACCATTGATTTGAAATCTAAAGGCGCAATCGTATTAACAAACCACCCAATGTCTTCTTATAAAATCAATATTGTAAATAAAAATGCAACTCTTCAGATTACTAATCCGACAGAATTCTGGAGCATGTCTAAATATCTGGTTGTGAAAATAAAATAAGCAAACAAGATTATTAAATAAAAGAACCGGACAATTTATGTTCGGTTCTTTTTTAATTAAATATAAGCACATATCTTACGATGAAAAGGAACTATAAACACTTGTTTTTTGATCTTGATAATACACTTTGGGATTTTGAAAGCAATGCGCTTGTTTCTCTTCAGGAAGTTTTTGGCAAGCATAATTTAAATCGTTTTTTTTCTGATTTTGATCATTTTTATCAATTATATACTTTCCGTAATCAGCAGCTTTGGGAACTTTATCCTCAAGGATTGATAACCCGTAAGCAACTCAACCTTGAACGTTTTTTGTATCCGCTATCTCAAATGGGGAATAATGATGAGGAATTTGCACTTTTGTTGAGTGATGATTACTTGGAAATATGTCCAACCAAAACAAACTTGATGCCTTATGCCATTGAGTTACTCGATTATTTAAAACCGCATTACAATATTCATATTATTTCCAATGGTTTTTCGAAAGTACAGAAAGTAAAGATACAAACCAGTGGTATAGATCGTTATATTGATAATATGTATCTCTCGGAAGCAATTGGTTTTCATAAACCCGACAGGCGTATTTTTGAATATGCAGTGAAATCGTCGAATGCAAAAAAAACCGAAAGTATTATGATTGGCGATAATTTTGATGCGGATATTGTGGGAGCTAAGAACTTTGGCATGCATCAGGTTTATTTTCATTCGGAAAAAAATACAGAATTGCCTTTTGAACCTACTTACTTTATACAATCACTGGAAGAAATAAGGTATATTTTATAGACCATATTTAATTCAAGATTCAAAGTTCAAGATTCAAAATTGTCTGTAAAACATCCTCAATGCATAATGTTGAATATTGAATCTTAAATGTTGAATTTATTACTCTTTAGATCTTTTTCCATAAAAATTGCATATAAAAACATAGATTAGTAATTTTGAACCTTTAATTTTTTGAATATTAAAGCATGCCTATTATTTTACAGATAGAAACTTCGATTAATATTTGCTCTGTAGCCCTTTCGGAAAATGGTAGTTGTATTTTTTGCAGAGCGAATGATGAGGGATTGAACCATGCGCGGTTATTGAGTCCGTTTGTCAATGAAGCATTGGATTTTTTACGCGCACAAGATAAAAAGTTAGATGCTGTGGCCGTAAGTAGCGGACCCGGCTCTTATACCGGTTTGCGTATTGGTATTTCTACAGCCAAGGGCTTGTGTTATGCCCTGGATATTCCGTTGATTGCGGTTTCTACTTTGGCTATTATGAGTATTGCTGCTTCAGCAAATATACATGCGGATGAGGACTATTTGTTATCTCCTATGATTGATGCGCGACGTATGGAAGTATATACTGCTTTTTTTAATAAGAAGAGCGAAATGATAAGAGATGTTTCGGCTGATATTATTGACGAAAATTCTTACCTTGATTTATTGGAGAAACAACCAGTTTATTTCTTTGGTAATGGTGCGGAAAAATGCAGACAAGTATTGAATTGTTCCAATGCCCGTTTTTTAGCGGATATTGCCCCACTGGCAAAAAATATGATTGCTTTAGCCGAAAAGGCTTATACAGAAAACCGGTTCGAAGACGTAGCTTATTTTGAACCTTTTTATTTGAAAGAATTTCAGGTTACTCAACCTAAAAAGAATTGTTTTTAACGAAAAAATAGCTATATTAGCAAAATGGAATGATTTTAGTTTATTTCAGTTTTTAATTTTTTTTATTTATATGGAATATACAACACTTAGCGGTAAATTAATATTACCCGAATATGGGCGGAATATACAGCAGATGGTAGAACATTGCAAGGGTTTGGAAGATAAAGAAGAAAGAACCCGTTGCGCCAAAACTATTATTAACATCATGGGTAATTTGTTTCCCTATTTGCGCGATGTTAACGATTTTAAACATAAGCTCTGGGATCACTTGGCTATTATGTCCGATTTTCAGCTTGATATTGATTATCCATACGAAATTGTAAGAAAAGAGAATCTTTATTCCAGGCCTGAACAAATTCCATATAAAAATTCCAAAATGCAGTATCTTCATTACGGACGTACTTTGGAGCAGATGATTGAGAAGGCTATTGATTATCCAGAAAAAGAACAAAAAAATGAGTTAATTCTGCTGATTGCCAATCATATGAAGAAATGCTTTCTGACATGGAACAAAGAAATGGTTGATGATAGAAAGATATTTGATGATTTGCGTCTTCTTTCCGGCGGAAAAATAGATTTGAATCCGGATTTCTTGAAACTAATGGAATCAAAAGTTATCCTGAATAAAAAAAAGAATAAAATTCAGAAAAAGAAATAATAAGTTTTAGTTATAAAGTTTATAATGTTATAAGGTTTGTAAAGTTGGTAATGAATATAAGGCCAATAAAACATTATAGCTTTATAAACTTTAATATTTTATAAACCAATATATTATGTCAATATTTACAATTGAAGGAGGTCGCCGCTTAAGTGGGGAGATTACTGCCCAAGGAGCTAAGAATGAAGCATTGCAGGTTATCTGTGCTACTTTGCTTACCGAGCAGAAAGTTGTTATGCATAATATCCCGAATATTGTAGATGTTAATAATTTGATCAACCTGATTCGCGATATGGGTGTGGGGGTGGAAAAGCTTTCGGATCACTCTTATTCTTTTGAAGCCCGTAACGTGAACCTAGATTATTTGGAATCAGAGGATTTCTACAATAAAAGTGCTTCACTCAGAGGATCGGTTATGTTGATTGGTCCATTGGTTGCCCGTTTTAAAAAAGCAATTATTGCCAAGCCCGGAGGTGATAAAATAGGACGCAGAAGATTGGATACTCATTTTATCGGTATTCAGAAACTGGGTGCGGAATTTACTTATAATCCTCAAAAACAATTATACGAAATAGAAGCTAAAAAACTGACGGGAACTTATATGTTGCTGGATGAAGCTTCTGTAACCGGAACAGCCAACATATTGATGGCCTCTGTATTAGCCGAAGGCATTACCACTATTTATAATGCTGCCTGCGAACCTTATTTGCAGCAACTGAGCAAGATGCTTAATTGTATGGGTGCGGACATTAGAGGTATAGGATCCAACTTGTTGACCATACATGGTGTTAGCCGTTTAAATGGTGGCACACATACCATTTTGCCGGATATGATTGAAGTGGGTAGTTTTATTGGCATGGCAGCGATGACAGGTTCTGAAATTACCATAAAAAATGTATCACATGAAAATTTAGGTATTATTCCCGATAGTTTCAGGCGTTTAGGTATAAGACTGGAACAACGGAATGACGATATTTTCATTCCCGGGCAAGAGAATTATACTATAGAATCGTTTATCGATGGTTCTATTATGACCATTGCAGATGCTCCTTGGCCAGGGCTTACTCCCGATTTGTTGAGTGTGTTTCTGGTAACAGCGACCAAAGCGAAAGGTAGCGTTCTTATTCACCAGAAAATGTTTGAGAGCCGTTTGTTTTTTGTGGATACTTTAATTGATATGGGAGCCCAAATTATTCTTTGCGACCCACATCGTGCTACGGTAATAGGCTTGGGTGAGCAATTCAAACTGAGGGCTGCACGTATGAGTTCGCCCGATATCCGTGCGGGTATTGCCTTGCTTATTGCTGCCATGAGTGCTGAAGGGACGAGTGTTATTCATAATATTGGCCAAATAGACCGGGGTTATGAGGATATCGATGGCCGTTTAAATAGGTTAGGAGCAAAAATAACCAGAAGCGAATAAATTTAAAATTTTATAAATAAGTGCGGGTTTATCATTACGTGGTAAATCCGCATTTTGTTTATAATAGATGTTGGTTTTAAGTTTTATTGGTTCACAGATTTTAGGTAATAAAATTTTTTTAGAATAATTTTCTTAGCGTTCTTGGTGGTAAGAGGGATCAACAGTAAAATCCGGTTGGAAAAATTTAAGAAAACATAGTATGAGTGTAAAAAATAAGTGTAGAAAATTTTTACGAGTGGCAATATTGAAACTAAAACAATATCATCTGGAACACCGTAGGTGTTTCCCTTTGAATAACCCCCGGATTTATCCGGGAGGAAAAAGCGAGATGCCATTGGCCGAAACTCTGTAAGAGTTTTCCAATTTGAAAACAGGTAACTCTTCCGGAGTTAAAAATATCACTTTGGCTTATTTACCCCAGATAAATCTGGGGGTTATTAACCAGGAAAGTCCTATGGACTTTTATAATACATTGATCCTGTTTTATAGGATCAACCGGAAATTTCACTAGACCCGGTGGACTTTTGAGACAATCTCGATTACTATCAACAAAAATGGCATCTGATATCAGATGCCATTTTTGT
>JAVBUB010000079.1:0-18354 GCA_031555675.1 Paludibacteraceae bacterium
GATTTTCTTCTACAGTAAGTTTTGTTTGCTCTCCTTCTTTAATCTGAGTTTGAGTTAAACCAAGGTCTATTTCCGGCACACATGCTTTAAAGGCAATATCATCTATTACTACGTCATTACCGGCACCTGCAGGAAGGTTATTCTGTATCTCTACCCTCACATAAGAATAATTACTGGTATTAAATAACACCTGTTTTTTCTGCCATTTCAAACGATTTCCTGTTCCACCTGCATAAGGAAGGTCTCCGGTTTCATTAAAACCGATGAACTCCCAATTACTTGCATTTTGAAAATCAGCTTGAGTTGTTCCGGTTCCTTTATATCCCCACACAAAGAAATCCAAATTTGCTGACATTTTCCCAGAGTTTCTTACTACATTCGCCGCCCAAATGGAAAATTCCATCAGAATTCCGGCTTGAGGAGTTTGAAGGATTCTTGAATACAAAACTTCACCCGGGTTAGCATTGTTTACCAACAACATGGCACCGTTTCCTCCCACAGCATTACCTGTTGCTCCATTCGTTCCGGTATGGTCACCATCAGATATAAACCAGTTTCCATCTCCCCAATCACTCCATCCCAAGGCACCATCACCGGCATTATTAACAACTGCATAAAGTCCATCGTTTACATAGCCGGCATTTGCGTAAGTCAGATTTTTTATAACACTAGCCTTGGAATAATCGTCTATCAGCGGATTTAAATTGGTACGACCGTTTACTGTACCAAAATCATAGGTAAACAATGTTTTAATGATACCGCCGGTACCGCAAAGGTCTTCTATTGTTTTGGTATCTACCGCCGTTCTGATTTCTACAGATGAAGATGTTTTTCCGTTATAAGTAACCCTGTAACGTACTATCATTCCACTGGAAAGTGCTTCAGAAAAAGTATTAACAGAAGTAACTCCAACCTCAGAATAGGAACTCCATGTTTTGGATCCTCTGTTATAAATACTTTTTTCCCAAGTATAGTTCAACCCATTGGGTTCCGCAAATTTATAAGCAGTCAATGAAACTTGATTGCTTGGATTAATGCTACCATTTAAACCTATTTGTGCACAATCGTCAAGAATAATATTGGTATAATGGTTTGTACTGCCATGAAAATCTATGGCGCTAGTCCAAGTAGAAAGCTGTCCACTTCTGCCACTACCATTAGTTTGATTTACAGCCAATTCCATAGCAAGTGTATTTCCTGCTCCATCTAATTGAACATTAGTATATGGTATACGAACTTTCAATATATAACCACCTGTTGTTCCATTATAAGTAGTGGCTACATCCCACATCCTAAAGTCATTATTTGCAGAACCGGTTGCCTTATTATAAAGCGTACTATTACCGGCATTATTATAAGAATAACCATATTGACCTGCACCATCTGTACGTTTTAAGTAGATTTCCACAGCATCACCTTCCCAACCTCCGGTATTAATTCTCTGGGTATCGTTTATCTCTATCAAAAAATAGAAATAAGTTCCATCCCACATCATACGCCACTGGCCTCCGGGATTATTGGTTGCTGCTCCGGTAGTTAGGGTAGATAAAGAGTATGTTTGGCAAAGAGACCAAACATCTTCAATAGTCGAAGAATTAAAGTTTATAGTTTGACCCGACGGCAATTTCGGAAAGACCTTATCGCCGCATGCCCCAAAGGTGTGCTGTGTAATAAACCCCATCATAAAGATAACAATGGGAATAAGTAATCTCTTTTTCATATAATCTAGATTTTGGTTTAACTAAGTGTGTTTGATGTCTCTTGCGCTTCTCCCCTATTTACCACCCCCGAATTCACAAATAGGAATGGTACAAAAAATCGTATTTATTTTTATCTTTCAGTATACAGTTTTGACAATTTTCAAGGCTCGCTTCTGGAAATCCTGGACGGCTTCCCTCATGTTTAAAGGAACACGAGACATCAAAACCAAATCAATATAACAAATATACAAATTATTTTTTATTTTTCCAAATATACCGTCGTAGTAGGAAAGGCAAAATTTAATTTTTTTTCATTAAACAGCGAAAGTATGGCTAAATTTACCTTGGATTGCACATCCATAATATTAGCTCCTTTCCTGATAAAATAAATAAAAGTAATATTCAAAGAGGAGTCGCCGTATCCGGTAAAAAATGCATGCACTTCAGACTTTATTTCCGAAATAGAAGCAGGTAAATTCTTTAGCAATTCTAATGCTAACATCATTTGATCGGGAGAAGTATCATAAGTCAGCCCCAACGGCAACACTATGCGTCGTGCCGGTTCTTTTGATATATTTTCGATAACAGAATCTATTACTTTTGAGCTGGAAATAGTCAGCAACTTTTTGTCGTAAGTCCGAATACGAACGCTTCTTAAACCTATATCCTCTACCACGCCCTGATTGTTATCTATCCGTATTGAATCCCCCAAACGAAAAGGACGGTCCATAAAAATAACAACTCCTGCAAATATATTTTTAATCGTATCTTGCGCAGCTAAAGCAAAAGCCACACCTCCAATACCCAAACCGGTAATTATTGCACCAATATTAATTCCGATATTTCCGAGCGCCAGCACAATTCCAAAAATCCAAATAATTGCACTTACTGTTCTTTTCAATATCCGAACCACATTATCATCAACCTTAGATGTCTTTTCGGTTAAAGGCATCAAGTATTCTTTCACAATACCATCAACTACACGGGCTATTATCCAGGTAGCATTTAATATAATAAAAATTTGATATGCATTATTCAGAAGCTTATCAAAACCACCACTCAAGTGCAATCTTATCAAAGCAACATAAATACCTGCCAACATTATAGCCAAAGCTATTGGAGATTCTACTTTATCTATGATTATATCATCTAAGTTGGTTTTTGTTCTTTGGGTTATTTTTTTTATCATATTCTTACTAATCCAAAGCAAAATTTTTGCAATAACAAAAGAACCTACAATGATGGCCAATGATACAAGCCAATCAATCAGCTTATTATTATAAAATAAAGTAGATGACAAATATTCTTTTACAGAGTCAAAAGCAGACATATACTTAACACTTTAAAAGCTAAAAAAAAAGAATTAATTTTAGCCTAAAATTCTTGTAAAGATAGACATAAAATAGCTTTGGGATATTGTTTAATTGTTAAATAATGTTAAAATATATTGAGTAATCAACAAGACTCTTGATTTATTTAACATATTATAACATTTTAAATATTAA
Source organism: Paludibacteraceae bacterium (assembly GCA_031555675.1). Lineage (GTDB taxonomy): Bacteria > Bacteroidota > Bacteroidia > Bacteroidales > Paludibacteraceae > JAISJU01. Next base: position 3,206 of record JAVBUB010000079.1, read on the forward strand.
ATAATGTTTAAACAAGTAAGTGTTTAAAAGATTTCGGAATATTATCATAAATTATTAAATCAACACGATTATTTAATAAAAAAATTATATACGTTTTTCTAAACAGGAAGTATTCTATCAAATATTTTCCTATCTTTGAATTCAAATATAATATATTTTTTTGAATTTATCTATTATATCATCATGTATTCAGCAAAAACCATCGTCTAAAAATTTATGAAAAAGTTTTCTTTTATTATACTCCTCTTTATAAATATATACAGCTTGTTGTCTCAGGAAATAGGGCAAGCGTTTATCAATATTCCTGACAAATACATTCCGGCATTAACTAAAGAAAAACGCTCCGAACTGATATATAGACACAATATCCTAAACATAGATACTATTTCCAATAATTTTAAAGGAGTATCGAAGCTAGAAACATTAGACAGAAATAATCAATATATAAAGGTTGATCCATCAGAAAAAAGCACTTTTGAGTTAAAAATATGGATCAAGGAAGACTCTTCGAAAGTAATAGGAATTAGCCATACGGTTTGCGGTCCTATATGCGATTCTCATGTCGCTTTTTTCAATTCAAACTACGAACGACTTGATTTCGAAGAAATTACAATATTCCCTAATGTAACTATTCTTGACTTTTTTGATATGGAAAAAATCAAATCTTCGGGAGAAAAAATCGAAGACCTGGTTAAAAAATATGATATCTTATTTGCATCAATCTATTTTCAACCCGACAATAATATACTGGTTACTTCTAATTCTAAAGAGTATTTACCATCCGACATATATGCCGAAATAGAGCCTTATCTGCTAGGGAATAAAGTGTTGCTGACATGGTCAAATGGAATTTTCAAGAAAGGAGCGGTAACATGGTAATCAAAATTCTGGGAGATTGTTGTGCCCATTGCTCCAAATTATATTCAAATACATTGAAAGCGATACAAGAATTAAATGCTGATATTAAGATCGAACAAGAAGGAGATATGCTGAAAATACTACAATACAAAGTGATGCGTACTCCCGCTCTTATTATTAACGAAAAAATAATTTCAGAAGGAGAATCGTTGCCTGTAGAAAAAATAAAAGCCCTGATCAATAAAGAACTGGGCTTATAATGTATCTCAGAAGTTGTTTAAATTATCCACAAGTTACTCTTCAATAATATTCAACATTTTTATAGTAGCCTTAATAGCTGCTTCTGTCTGGTCTGGATCCAATCCGTGGGTTTTAAACTCTTTTTTGTTATAACGCCAGGTTATAGTAGTGTGTACCAACGCATCGGTTTTTCCTCCGGGTGGAATAATAACCACATAGTCTAATAATTCGGGCATTGGTTTACGAAGTTGAGTGTAAATTTTCCTCAAGGCTTTCATAAAAGCGTCATACTGCCCGTCTCCGGCGCCTGTTTCCTGATAAGTTTCGCCTTTAATTTCAATTTTCAATGTAGCCGTGGCATGCAATCCGCGCGCCAACGAAAGGGAATAGTTAAGTATTTTAATACCTTTGTTAATCGTTTCCTGCTTTAATACATCTGATATGATATAAGGTAACTCTTCTGGTGTAACCAGCTGCTTTTTATCGCCAAGCTCAATAATGCGTTGGGTTACTTTGGCCATATCGGCATCATCTATTTCGATGCCCAACGATTCCAGGTTCTTTTTGATATTGGCTTTACCTGATGTTTTACCCAAAGCATATTCGCGTACACGTCCAAAGCGCTCGGGTACCAAATCATTGAAATACAATCCGTTTTTATTATCCCCATCGGCATGAACGCCGGCACATTGTGTAAACACATTCTCTCCGGTAATTGGTTTATTGGCAGGAATACGCATGCCCGAATAGGTTTCAACGAGTTTACTGATGGTGTATACTTTATCTTCTTTGAGATTGGTTTTCACTTTCAGTTGATCGTGCAACACAGCCATTACACTGGTAAGTGGTGCATTTCCGGCACGTTCTCCCAATCCGTTGATAGTAGTGTGAACGCCTTGTATGCCTACGCTTACGGCAGCAAATACATTGGCCACCGCCAAATCGTAATCGTTGTGCGCATGAAAATCGAACTTTAAACTAGTATAGCGTTCTACCATTTCGCGACAGTATCCGGCGGTATCAAACGGATTTAAAATTCCCAATGTATCGGGCAACATAAAGCGCTTAACGGGTAAATCTTTCAACGCGTCCATTATCTGGAAAACATAATCTTTGGAGTTTTTCATACCATTGCTCCAGTCTTCGAGATAAATATTCACATCAATATTCATTTCCTGAGCATTCGCAATTACTATTTTTATGTCGGAAATATGTTGTTCAGGCGTTTTTCGTAATTGTTCGGTAACGTGCTTGTAAGAACCTTTTGTCAGCAGGTTTAGCACACGGCAACCGGCATTTTTAATCCAGTTAAGGGAAGTCGCTCCATCCACAAAACCAAGCACTTCTATTTTGTCAATATGTCCACGTAGGCGAGCCCATTCGGCAATACGCTTTACGGCATCATATTCGCCTTCAGAAACTCGTGCAGAGGCTATTTCCAATCTGTCTACCCCCAGTTCTTCGAGCAGTTGACGGGCAATCATGAGCTTTTCCTGCGTGGCGAAAGACACACCCGAGGTTTGTTCGCCATCCCGTAAGGTGGTATCCATTATTTCAACTTTCATAATATGCTAATTTGCTAATAAATAATATGCTAATTCAATGTGCTAATTTGCACATTTGTTTTTAGCTGAATGAATGATACTGGTTAATAACTTCTTGATTTCAATCATCATATTTAACAAATTCTCGTTAAAAGGATAATTTTCTGAATATTTACACAACAAAAGCCAATACTCGGTTTCTTCAGCTTCTTTTGCTGCAATTTTCATTTTGTGAATAAAATCGGCTTTACTTTCGCTGTTTTGTGCTTCACTAATATTTGCGCCAATAGAGGTGCCGCTTCTGATAATTTGTTTTGCAATAGCATATTGTCTATTTTCTTCCAATTTCTCAGAAAATGAGATAACCTGCAATGCAAAATCAAAAGACAAATCTACAATTCTATTACCTGTAATTCTCTTCTGAATTGGCATATTAGCACATTATTTATTAGCACATTGATTTTCATATTCTTCGATCTTTTCTTTGCGGCTCAACAGGTAATCAATATCATCAAGTCCTTCTAGAAAGCATTCTTTTTTATAAGAATTGATATCAAAATGTTCTGATTTACCAGTAGCATTATTAATAATTTGTTGGTTTTTCAAATCAACTGTCAATGTCATTTTCGAATCTTTTTCTACTGATTCAAATATCTCAGCCAAGAATTTCTCCGATACTACCACAGGTAATACAAAGTTGTTCATAGCATTATTTTTAAAGATATCGGCAAAAAAGCTTGATACTACTACTTTAAAACCGTACCCGGCAATGGCCCAGGCGGCATGCTCGCGACTACTGCCGGAACCGAAATTTTTTCCTGCTACAAGGATAGAACCTTTGTAGATTGGATTGTTTAATACGAAACCTGCTTTAGGTGTGCCATCTTTTTCGTAGCGCCAATCGGCAAAAAGATTATCGCCGAAACCATTTTTATCTGTCGCTTTCAGGAAGCGGGCAGGTATAATCTGGTCAGTATCCACATTCTCTATCGGAAGTGGAACTATTGTACTTTTTAATGTTGTGAATTTATCCATGAGGTTATGTTTTTAGCACACGGAATACACGGATTAAACGGAATAACACTGGATTCAATTTTTCATTTAACATGTATTTCGTACGCAATTTTTATTTTAATAATTCTTTTCTATTATTTGTAAATATTACTCTTTTTACTCCTGCTTTTTTTCCGAAGTTTAATAATAAACCAACTTCCATATCACATGCTTTAAGATAGTTTATCAGTTGGTACTCGTGTTCTTTACACAGATTTTCACAAGCTTTTAATTCCAAAATAACTTTATCTTCAACAATAATATCAGCATAAAAAACACCGACTATTCTACCATTGTACATAACATTAATTGGTTTTTCCGTTTCACATTTTAATCCAAGATTTGTCAATTCCAAATACAATGCATTTTTATATACTTTTTCTAAGAATCCAAAACCAAGTTTATAGTGAACTTGATAAAACCAATGTAAAATTTCATCTGTTAATTCCTTGTGCAACATCAATATATTCCGTTTAATCCGTGTATTCTGTGTGCGATTTACCTTCTTGGATCAGTCAGTTTTCCTGTAACAGCAGCAGCAGCGGCAACAAGAGGACTTGCCAAAATAGTACGTGCACCGGGACCTTGTCTTCCTTCAAAGTTGCGGTTAGAAGTTGACACAGCATATTTCCCCGCCGGGATTTTATCTTCGTTCATCGCCAAGCATGCCGAGCATCCGGGTTGACGGATTTCAAAGCCTGCTTCGGTTAGTATTTTATCCAATCCTTCTTCGCGTATTTGCTTGTCTACCAACCATGAACCGGGAACAACCCAAGCAGTAACATCCGGAGCTTTCTTTTTGCCTTTCACATAGTTGGCAAAGGCACGGAAGTCTTCGATACGTCCATTGGTACAGCTACCGATAAATACATAATCAATAGGTTTATCCACGATTTGCTCTCCGGGTTTAAAGCCCATGTATTCCAAAGATTTTTCAAAAGAAATGCGACCTGCCTCGTCTATGGTGTCCAATGTAGGAATATTGTCGTTAATACCCATTCCCATACCGGGATTGGTTCCATAAGTTACCATAGGTTCAATATCGTCGGCGTTGAAAGTGATTTCTTTGTCAAACTTGGCGCCTTCGTCTGTCTTTAATGTTTTCCAGTAAGCCAATGATTTTTCCCATTCTTCACCTTTGGGAGCATATTCACGTCCTTTGATGTAAGCGAAAGTTGTTTCGTCGGGAGCAATCATTCCACCTCTCGCGCCCATTTCGATAGAAAGGTTACACACGGTAAGGCGTTCTTCCATGCTCATATCGCGGATTACTTGTCCTGCATATTCTACAAAATAACCTGTAGCACCCCCTGTAGTAAGTTTTGCAATCATATACAGGGCTACATCTTTGGCAGTTACACCCGGTTTAAGTTTTCCTTCGAAATTAATACGCATGGTTTTAGGACGCGATTGAAATACACATTGTGTAGCCAATACCATTTCTACTTCTGAGGTCCCAATACCAAAAGCAATAGCTCCCATGGCCCCATGTGTAGAAGTATGCGAATCTCCGCAAACAATGGTCATGCCCGGCAATGAAAGTCCGTTTTCTGGACCAACGATATGAATAACACCGTTTTTGGAATGTCCCATCGGGTAATAATTCACACCAAATTCTTTTGCATTTTTGTCCAATGTGTCCACTTGGTTCTTCGATACCGGATCGGTAATCGGCAATTCTTGATTAAGCGTGGGAATATTATGGTCAGGCATACAAGTAATTTGCTGGGGACGAAATACTTTCAATCCTCTGGCACGAAGTCCTGCGAATGCTTGCGGACTCGTTACCTCATGGCAATACATACGATCTATGTATAGTTGCGTAGGCCCATCTTCCACTTTGGTTACCACATGGGCATCCCAAATTTTGTCGAATAATGTTTTTGACATTGTTTTTATTTGTTTTTTTATAATTATATTTTATTCTTACCTTCAATACCTATTGTGTTTTTCGCATTCTGCGAACTAACCACTTCTTTACCCGTTTCAACTTCCAGTTTTAAACGGGCTTCTTTGGCAATATTTCCTCCGCGCTTTGCAATGTTTTCATGTTCTTCCATTGTTTCGGGATTAGAAACCTCAGATATTTCTTTGGTCGAAAGTTCTGCTAGCATATTTATAACCAGTTCCTTATTGGTCATATTATCGCGCAAATTTTCTTTTTTCAATCCTTTGAATTTTTTGTATTCTTTTGCTGTTTTGTCCGACCACGATTGATAAATAATATCTGTCAGTGACGCAAATTGTACGCCTTCTTCTAATCCGTGCCGTTTCCACTCATCGGTTAAATCCTTACGAATTTCAATGCTTTTCAACCGTTGGTTTATCCAACTTTCCGAATATCCCAATCGTCGATAGTCGGTCATAGCTTGCTCAATAGACAATTCGGGGTCTTGCAATTGGTCGAGGCGCTCTTTTGCTATTTGTGCCAGCCATTGTTTAAAAGGCTCGGCTTTGGGTGACGGAATGGATTGAATTAAACGAAAAAGTTGTTCTGTGGAAGCAACATCGGTAAGATAATTTTTCCCATCTTCTGATGGTAATTTCAGTTGTCCTAAATTATGGGACAACTCACTTCCTTCATTTTTCAACTTGGTTTTCAGAGCATTCCAATATTTTCGAGGCCTTGGGCTATCTGTCAATACCTCTATAACATCGACTACCGAAAAATACCATTCTTCTTCCTCTTCATTCCAAACAGTACGCACTTGTTTTGCTTCAAATAATTTTATTGCGGTTTGATTATCCATCATTGTTCATTTCTTTTGCAAAAAATACTTTTACTGTATGGTTGAATATTGTTAGCTTATATCCATCAAATATTCCTGCACAAATTTAATATCATTATTTATCATATTCAATATTTAGCTTGTGTTGTTAAATGTTTTTAGTTCTTTACAAACTTATTAATAGCGTCAATATATGCCTCGAGTGATGCTGCCACAATATCGGTATTAGCACCAAAACCATAATATACCCCGCCATTGTATTCCAATTGCATGTGTACTTTACCAACATCGTCACTACCACGATTGATGGCCTGAATGGTAAATTCCTGCAACGTCATTTCGCGGTTGATAATTTTTTTTACCGCTTTAATAGCCGCGTCTACCGGACCATTTCCACTGGCTGCGGCTTCAAATTTTTCTCCCGCAATATCCAAGGCAACACTGGCTACCGGTCTTACTCCTTTTCCGGAAACTACCTGCAAATAATCCAACTTGATTCGTTTTCCTGCATTACGTTCTATTCCGGCCAAAATCAAAATATCATCATCATTGATATCTTTTTTCCTATCGGCCAATTTCAAGAATTCTTCGTATACGGAATCCAATTTTTCTTGTTCGATTTCCACACCCAATATACTCAGACGATGCTTCAAGGCTGCACGTCCACTACGAGCAGTCAATACAATAGCATTATCGTCGATACCAACATCTTTCGGATCCATAATTTCATAGCTTTCACGATTTTTCAACACACCATCCTGATGTATTCCTGATGAATGAGCAAAAGCATTACGTCCTACAATAGCTTTATTGGGCTGCACGGGCATATTCATCAAGCTGGATACCATACGACTGGTAGCATATATTTTCTGCGTATTAATATTAGTATCAATATTCAATCCTTTATGGCATTTCAAAATCATAGCCACTTCTTCCATAGCTGTATTTCCGGCACGTTCGCCAATTCCATTGATAGTAACTTCTACCTGACGGGCGCCATTCATTACTCCTGCAATGGTATTAGCGGTAGCCATGCCAAGATCATTATGACAATGTGTGGAAAGGATGGCATTATGTACACCTTTTACATTTTCCATCAGGTATTTTATTTTAGCGCCATATTCTGTAGGCAAACAATATCCTGTTGTATCGGGAATATTTACTACGGTGGCTCCGGCTTTGATAACTGATTCTACCACACGAGCCAGGTATTCATTATCGGTACGTCCGGCATCTTCACAGTAAAATTCTACATCTTCTACGTATTTCTTGGCATATTTTACGGCCTCGATAGCACGTTCCAAAATCTCTTCACGCGTTGAATTGAATTTGTGTTTGATATGATAATCGGAAGTTCCAATACCTGTATGTATACGTTTACGCTTAGCGAAAGCCAATGCTTCTGCTGCTACATCAATATCTTTTTTCACACCACGCGTAAGGGCGCAAATGGTTGGCCATGTTACGGCTTTTGATATTTCTACTACAGAATTAAAGTCTCCAGGACTGGAAACCGGGAATCCGGCTTCAATCACATCAACTCCCAATTCTTCGAGCGCTTTGGCTACTTGAATTTTTTCTACGGTATTCAACTGACAACCGGGAACCTGCTCGCCATCGCGAAGGGTTGTGTCGAAAATAAAAAGTCTGTCTGACATATATTCAATTTTAAGTTATTGTTTTAAATCAAAAAAGCCTTTTTCACATCAGTGAGAAAGGCTTTTGTATTATTTATTTTGCTTTTATTCATTTTCTACATACCAAACTCACTTCTTCTTATTTTGTAAGAGAATAATAATGTTTAATAGTAGAATTTGAACTGCGTTTTTCATTTCAATCTTATTTTGATGATACAAAGATACAACAAATTTTATATTTACAAAAATTTATCATTAATTTTTTACTAAAATTCATCAATTGTAATTTTTCTATGCGAATTAGTTTTAATTTATAACTTTCAATCATTAAAAACAACATAAAATAATTTTTTTCATGCATTTCATTTTAAATTTTCTGATTTTGATGAATTGGAATGGGCAATGAATTCGACCGGATTACGAGGTGGTTTTGTTTTAGATACATTTATTTCATTGGTTAATTGAGCAAAAGCATGAAATACATCATCTAATGCCTTTTGGGTATCTTCGCTTAAATCGTTCATATCTCTCAATAATTCTTCATTGGCTTCTTCCAATAATCGAATGCGCTGTTCTATACTTCTTGAAGAGTTTGTTTGCAACATATACTTTCGAACTGAAACAAAAGCACGCATAATGCCAATATTTACCTGAATAGCTATTGGAGAACGCAAAATTCCGGATAACATGGCAACTCCTTCCTGGGTAAATGCAAAAGGAGTTGCAGGACTGTATTTGATCCGATTAGAAAGGTTGTCGCATTTTGCGACAACCTCTTTCCATTCATCTTTGGTAAGCTGAAACATGAAGTCTTCCGGAAACCTTTCTATATTACGTTTCACTTGTTCTTTCAATCTTCTAGTTTCCACTTCATACATTTCTGCCAAATCAAAATCAAGCATTACCTGTAATTCTCTGATTTCATAAATTCTATTTTCAATGATTTGTAATTGCATTTTTCTGTTTTTTCTGCAAATATAATATTTCAATTTATAATAAAACAAATAATCGTTTTAAGATTTTATTTTCGAAGTATAACTATTTTTTAATATTTCGTTTTTTTACATTATTTTTGTTGATTCTAAAAAAATAAAAACATGAGTGACCAACGATATAATCTCCGCGGTGTATCTGCAGGAAAAGAAGACGTACATAATGCCATAAAAAATATAGATAAAGGTCTTTATCCAAAAGCTTTTTGTAAAATCATTCCCGATATATTGGGAGGTAGTGATGATTATTGCAACATCATGCATGCCGACGGTGCCGGTACAAAATCGTCTTTAGCTTATATGTACTGGAAAGAAACAGGTAACATTTCTGTATGGAAGGGAATAGCACAAGATGCCCTGATTATGAATATTGATGACCTACTTTGCGTAGGTGCTACCGACAATATTTTGGTTTCATCAACTATTGGGCGAAATAAATTATTGATATCCGGTAATGTTATTTCTGCTATTATCAATGGTACAGACGAATTATTACAAGAACTCAGGGAAATGGGTATAGGTGTTTATGCCACAGGTGGCGAAACAGCTGACGTTGGCGACCTAGTACGTACTATTATTGTTGACAGCACCGTTACTTGTCGTATGAAACGCTCGGATGTAATTGACAATGCTCGCATACAGCCGGGCGATGTAATTGTTGGACTGGCGTCTTATGGACAGGCTACTTATGAAAAAGAATACAATGGTGGTATGGGGAGCAATGGTTTAACTTCCGCTCGCCACGATGTGTTTTCTAAATACTTAGCAGAAAAGTATCCGGAAAGTTTCGATGCCTCAGTTCCAAACGAATTAGTTTATTCCGGCAAACTGAACTTAACAGATAAGGTAGAAAATTCCCCATTGGATGCAGGCAGATTGGTACTTTCGCCAACTCGCACTTATGCTCCCGTAATTAAAAAGATATTGGATGCATTGCGTCCTCACATTCACGGAATGGTACATTGTTCTGGCGGCGCTCAAACCAAAATATTACATTTTGTAGATAATCTGAAAATTGTAAAGGACAATCTCTTTCCGGTTCCTCCTTTGTTTAAAACAATTCAGGAACAATCGGGTACCGAGTGGAAAGAAATGTATAAAGTATTCAATATGGGTCATCGCATGGAAATTTACCTTGCTCCCGAATATGCGGAACAAGTTATAGAGATCTCCAAATCATTTAACATCGATGCACAAATTGTTGGACGTGTAGAAGCATCGGATAAAAAAGAGCTCATTATCCATTCTGAATTTGGCACTTTTGAATATTAATTGCTTATAATAGTGAAAAAATAAATGGCAGAAACAACCTTATTAGAAAAATTAGAAGGATTAGAACATAAATTCGAGGAAATTTCTACTCTGATTACCGATCCATCGGTAATTGCAGACATGAAACGCTACGTAAAACTCAATAAAGAATATCGCGAATTAGAAAAAATCATACAGGTTCAGAGGGAATATAAAACGATGTTGGCTAATTTAGATGAAGCCAAACAAATTTTGGATACCGAAAACGATCCCGAAATGCGCGAAATGGCAAAAGCCGAGATAGATGATATAGAACCCAGACTTCCTGAAATTGAAGAAAATATTAAACTTCTTCTTATCCCTACAGACCCTGAAGACAGCAAAAATGCAATTCTGGAGATACGCGGAGGCACAGGTGGTGATGAAGCTGCTATTTTTGCCGGAGATCTAGCCCGCATGTATGTAAAATATGCTGAAACAAAAGGTTGGAAAATAGAACCTACCAGTTTTACCGAAGGTACGAATGGAGGTTACAAAGAAATCATTTTTATGGTAACGGGCGATAATGTATATGGAACGTTGAAATACGAGTCGGGTGTACATCGGGTACAACGGGTACCGCAAACCGAAACACAGGGACGTGTACATACTTCTGCCGCCACTGTGGCGGTTTTACCCGAAGCTGATGAATTTGATGTAGTAATCAATGAAGGAGAAATCAAGTGGGATACTTTCCGTTCGGGAGGTGCAGGAGGCCAGAATGTAAATAAAGTAGAATCGGGTGTACGCTTAAGGTACATTTGGAAAAATCCGAATACAGGCATTGCGGAAGAGATTTTGATAGAATGTACCGAAACACGTGATCAACCAAAGAACAAAGAACGTGCCTTATCTCGCTTGCGTACACTTATTTACGACAAAGAGCATCAAAAGTATGTTGATGATATTGCAGCCCGCCGTAAAACCATGGTTTCGACCGGCGACCGTTCTGCTAAAATCCGTACCTATAATTATCCGCAAGGACGTGTAACCGACCATCGCATTAACCTGACCATGTATAATTTATCTGCTATTGTAGACGGTGAAATACAAGGCATTATTGATCAACTGATTATTGCGGAGAATGCGGAAAGATTGAAAGAAGCGGAACTTTAAGCTACAAGGAACGAGCTACGAGTTACAAGCAATGCAGAATTTATTGTATGGAAAATATTCGAACACATAAAGATTTATTAGTTTGGCAAAAAAGTATTGATTTTGTTGTTGAAGTTTATGAAACAACAAATTTATTTCCTAAATCTGAATTATTCGCATTAACAAATCAAATTCGCAGATGCGTAACTTCAATTCCTGCAAATATCGCTGAAGGTTCAGGTAGAAAAGGCCATAAAAAATTTGTACAATTTCTACATATTGCTTTAGGATCATCTACAGAACTTGAAACTTTTTTGATTATTTCAAAAAAATTAAATTACATTGATGAAGATACTTTTAAAAAATTAAATGAACAACTTTCGGAAATAATTCGAATGTTAATCGGCTTAATAAAATCTATTAATAATAAATAAAAATTTCACACAGCTTTTGGTTACTTGTAGCTTATACTTGTAGCTTTGTAGCTCATAACTTGTAACTAACCATGACCAGACAAGAATTATTTGAAAACATACAACGCAAAAAATCATTCCTTTGCGTAGGCTTAGATACTGATGTAACCAAAATACCCGAACATCTTTTTGATATCAGCGAAGATCCTATCTTCGATTTCAACAAAGCTATCATTGACGCCACAGCAGATTTATGCGTAGCTTACAAACCAAACTTGGCTTTTTATGAAAGTATCGGATTAGAAGGTTGGGACATATTGGAACGCACTATAAACTATATTCGTGAGGAATATCCCGATCAATTTATTATTGCCGATGCCAAACGTGGTGATATTGGAAACACATCAGCCATGTATGCCAGCACTTTTTTCGGCAATATGGACTTTGACTCCGTAACTGTGGCGCCTTATATGGGCGAAGATTCAGTTACGCCATTTCTTACTTACGAAAACAAATGGGTTATCTTATTGGCCCTCACTTCCAACAAAGGCGCTTTCGACTTTCAGTTTATGAAAGATGCAGAAACCGGAGAGCGCTTGTTTGAGAAAGTATTAAAAACTTCACAAAAATGGGGAAACGCCGATAATATGATGTATGTAGTTGGTGCTACCAAAGCCGAAATGCTTGGAGATATCCGTACTATCGTTCCCGATCACTTTTTGTTAGTCCCAGGAGTTGGTGCACAAGGAGGAAGCTTACAAGAAGTTGCGAAATACGGTATGAACAGCCAATGTGGTTTATTGGTAAATTCTTCGCGACAAATTATCTACGCCGATGACACTGAAAAATTTGCCGAAGCTGCCAAAACAGAAGCATTAAAAGTGCAACAAGAAATGGAAGTGTATTTAAAAGAAAGAGAGCTTATTTCACTATTAATTGTTAATTATAAATTATTAATTGACAATGTTTTGGTCCAATTATCATAGCCATTGTACTTTTTGCGACGGACGGGCTTCGATGGAAGATTTTGTAAAGTTCGCCCTTGCTAAAGGTATGAAAAAATATGGATTTTCCTCACACGCGCCACTTCCTTTTCTTACGATGTGGACGATGAAAGAGGACGACTTTTTCGATTATAATGCCGAATTTTTAAGGCTAAAAAGGAAATATCAAGGTCAGATTGATTTATTTTTGGGTTTGGAAGTCGATTATATTCATAATTATTCCAGTATAAGAAATACATTTTTTCAGGATAAAACTTTTGATTACCTCATCGGATCTATTCATTACGTAGATAAAATACCCAATGGAAGATTTTGGAATATTGATGGGGATTTAAAGACTTTTGACAACGGGCTTCAAAAAATCTTCGATGGAGATATTAAAGAAGCGGTTAAGCGATTTTTTGAGGTCTCAAAATTCATGATAGAAACAGGAGGTTTTGATATATTGGGACATATGGACAAAATTGCGTTAAATGCCCGTAAATATACAGATTTCAACTTAAAAGATAAATGGTATATACAATTGGTTGAAGAAACCTTGGAACTAGCCAGACTAAAAGGTATTATGGTAGAAATCAACACCAAATCTTTCTTTGATAAAGGATTTACATTTCCACATCAACAGCACTTTGGTTTTATTAATGATATGCAAATACCGATGGTCGTAAATTCCGACTGCCACTACCCTACCAATGTAACCGATAGTTTTCGGCCGGTTTATAAACTATTAAAGGAAGCCGGTTTTAAAAACATGTATCAACTTTCCGGAAAAAACAAGTGGGAAAGTGTCAATTTTGACGAAAATGGACTACTATTCAATAATTAAAGCAACAGTCCTCAGAATGTTGGATTCTGAGGACTGTTTATTTTTTGCGCTTGTTATTTCTTATTCTTCAATATCTTTTTCAGTATTGTATCTTTATCTAATTTCTTAGTACAGAAAAACCAATCCTGGCAAACAATACCTTCTTCTTTCATCCTTTTTTCAGCATCAGCAGTATTAGTGGGCAAAGAGACTAACATATCTTTTCCCGGTTGCCAATCGGCTGGAGTTGGATATCCAAATTCATCAGTCGTTTGCAATGCAATAATAACACGGTATAATTCATCAAAATTACGGCCTAAACTCATCGGATAATAAATAATAGCGCGAATAATGCCTTTAGGATCAACAAAGAATACAGCGCGTACAGCTTTGGTATCACTTTGTCCAGGCATAATCATGCCATATTTTTTGGCAATGCTCATGCTTAAATCATCAATCAGCGGAAATTGAATATCGGCATTTTTAATACCATTGAATTCTATTTTTTCCTTAATGGTGCGAAGCCAGGCAATATGACTATTCAAACCACCAATAGACAATCCAAGAAGTTTACAGTTGGCTTCGGCAAATTTCTCATGCATATTGGCAAATACAACAAACTCGGATGTACAAATGGGTGTAAAATCTGCAGGGTGACTGAAAAATATAGTCCAACTTCCGCTAAAATCAGCTGGGAAGTTAATTTTTCCTTGTGTTGAAGAGGCTTCAAACTCAGGCGCTTTATCGCCAATACGTGGCATAGGCGAATATTCTTGGTTTAATACTGTTTCCATATTTTAAACTTATTGAATAATAAAATAACTGAATAATGAAAATCTAACTTTTCAATTATCCAGTTATTGGGTTATTGGGTTAATAATATTACAATCTTATTTTTTTGATATCATTTTTCATTCTTTCCAAATCTGTAATCCAGTCTTCTATATCATTTTCGTGCTCAAGCTCATCGTTAAGAATAGAAACTGCTATTTGATGAGTAGCAAAGTCTTTTCCGTTGGTAAAATCGGCTATTTCCTGATAACGCTCGATAGCACATCTTTCACCTCTTAAGTTTTGTTCGAGAATTACTTCTACATAAGGATCAGTTGGTGCTTCATATTTACAACGGGCTTCTTTAGACCAGTCGTTAGGATTAAGAATAGGAGTACCTCCCAATTGAATAATCCTGTCTACAAGCAATACAGCATGCCCTAATTCTTCATTCGCATGTACCAGTAACTCCGGTTCTATTTCGCTTCTCATTGGTCCTTCCATTAACCTGGCACCAACCCAATATTGGTAATAAGCCAACCATTCTTCAGCTAAAGCTTCGTTCAGCATTTTCAATAATTTTTCAACATCCACAGATGCGACTTTAATTGCTTCTTTTCCCATGATAATTAATTTTATAGTTATTGTAATATTTTTTCTTTTACTTATATTCAACAAATCGACTATAAAAATTGTTCTGCTTTAAAATTTATTTCAA
>JAVBUB010000190.1:0-3142 GCA_031555675.1 Paludibacteraceae bacterium
ATGCTGTCAAAATACATATATTTAAGTGTTTGTTTTTTAGGTATTTCAATAAATATTTTTCCTCAAAAAGAAAGCATATTTCTACATACACATCAGTATCAAAATTATCATTATGTTGATACTGATACATCAAGAATATGGTACACGGATAATATTCCAAGTTTAATTATTATTTCTATGTCAAAATCAAATGGAGAATATTTTGAAATATCAGACACTTTGTATAGGGATTATATTTTGTTGGATGGAAAAAAATATTTGATAGACTCTTTATGTTTGAAAGAATACAAAGATTATGCTATGAGTTTTGAATATTCAGGAACTTACAGTATTGAACAAAAACAGATAAAGTATTTGATTATCAAGGGAGGCAATGGTTTTCAGATGGGTACACTTTACCAGCCCATTTACATAGTTTTTCGGGAGGTAAACAACGAATATCATTTTTTATCTTCTTACTACATAGAAAATATAGGTTTTTATGATAAAAAAATATTAAATTCTGTCAAAGTAATAAAAAAAGATAATAAGATTATTCTCAAAGGAATAAATTTAGTATGTGTTCATGGTTGTAAGTAATGGGTAATGTACCATCCTGCACCTAAGCAGTTTTACTCAGCCTAAATGGCTAAAAAAGAGATAAATAATAAAATTAGTAAAGATGTAGGATGGTATGTTTTTCAACTTTAAAAAAAGAACGTTTTTCTAATTATGAATGATGAACTATGAACGCAGAACTAAAATGTTCATAGTTTATCATTCATAGTTCATTATTACAATCTGTCTTTTGGAGAATTATTGAACGACCAACGAAACTTTTCTTTTGATTCTCCGTATAAGTTTAGTGGAAAAGAGATGGATACCGAAACGGGTTTGTATTATTTTAGTGCAAGATATTATGATCCAAAGCATAGTATCTTTTTGAGTGTCGACCCAATGGCCGATAAGTATCCAAGTATGTCTCCTTATATGTATTGTGCTGGGAATCAGATTATTTATGTAGATCCGGACGGTAGAGATATTAAAAAATCTGTAGCTACATCTTATACTCTTGGAGCACCCAAAACTATACATGATTTAGGGCAAACGAATTATACCCGTAATGATTATTCATTAAAATATAATGATAAAAAGAAGGAGTTTGATATTACAATAAACTTCCAAACCCAATATTCAAAATACTTCAAGCAACAGGGTAATTTACCATCAGTCACTTTTTTTATTAAAGTATTGGTTTTTAGACAAAACCTCAATAAATTTGCAAGTAAAAAGGTGTCATCAAATACCTTTGGGAAGGAGAACGTTTAAATTAGGGCTTTAAAATGCGTTTTGTTCCATGTGGTTTACCATCGGTCACTTTTTAGAAAACAACGGGCTAAGAACCAATATAATGAAGTGTAAGTATTGTCAAAATAATTGTATCAAAAAAGGCAAACGTTCCTACGGAAAGCAAACATATTTATGTAATGGGTGTAAAAAATACCAGCAGAAAGATTATACCAAAGAACCAATTGCACAGGAAAAATATGAATGGGTACATAATTTGAACAATGAAGGTAACAGCATGAGTTCTATCGGCAGGTTGTTGCATATATCCGTATCAAGCGTGCAGCGGGTAATTTGCCGTTTGGTAGCCCTGCTGCAAAAGCCAGTGTTTAAAGAGACCGGGCAGAGCTACGAAATAGATGAGCTGAAAACTTTTTGTGGGAATAAAGATAATGAACTTTGGCTTATCTACGCCATCAACCGCAAAAGCAAACAGGTGATGGAGTTTCTGGTAGGAAGGCGAACAAAGGAAAATATCAAGCAAGTAATCGATACTTTATTGAAGTTAGAACCCAAGCATATTTACAGCGATAGATTGAATATTTATCCAGCACTTTTACCGGTAAATATTCATCGGGTTTATCCCAAATGTACCAATTACATCGAACGCAAGAATCTAACTTTGCGCATTCAATTAAAACCATTAAACCGCAAAACTCTTTGTTTTACAAGGAGTGTAACAATGCTGTCCCTGAAATTTCATTTATGGGCATGGAGGTAAATGTGGTTTTACTTGCTAGAGGCTATAAAGCGAGAGCCTGCAAAATTTTGCCGGCTCTCGCTTTACTTTCGCTGTTTCCCATATGTTCTCACTCTTAACGATGCTCGCTTGCATTATACAAAAAAAGTTGTCAAGGGTGGTATACAGTTTTTTCGAATTTATGTTTTATAGTTTGCGTTTAACTTCTGTTTCTTCGTAGCCCTCTACAATATCGCCTACTTTAATATCGTTGAAGTTTTCGATATTCAAACCACAATCCTGTCCGATAACTACTTCTTTTACATCGTCTTTGAAACGACGCAGAGAAGCTAACTTACCTGTGTAAACTACAATACCGTCGCGGATGATCCGTACTTTGGTTTGTCGGTTTATTTTTCCATCCAAACACATACATCCGGCAATGGTTCCCACTTTTGCCATTTTGAATACTTCGCGGATTTCGAGGTTACAAATGATTTTTTCCTCAATTTCGGGCGAAAGCATACCTTCAATAGCATCTTTCAATTCGTTGATGGCAGTATAAATGATAGAGTAGAGGCGAATATCAATTTGTTCGGCTTCTGCCAATTTACGCGCTCCAACCGAAGGCCGTACTTGGAACCCAATAATAATAGCATTGGAAGCAGTTGCGAGCATAACATCGGATTCCGTAATCTGTCCTACCGATTTATGCAACACATTTACTTGTACTTCTTCGGTAGAAAGTTTGAGTAATGAATCGGATAGCGCTTCTACAGAACCGTCAACATCACCTTTTACAATCAAATCCAATTGTTTGAAATCGCCAATGGCAATCCGGCGGCCGATTTCGTCCAAAGTAATGTGTTTTTGAGTACGTATGCCTTGTTCACGTTGCAATTGTGTCCGTTTAGTAGAAATATCTTTGGCATCTTTTTCATTTTCCATCACATTGAATGTGTCGCCTGCCTGAGGCGCTCCGTTTAAGCCCAAGAGCAAAATAGGCGTAGAAGGGCCTGCTTCTTTAACCAATTGATTTCTTTCGTTGTACATAGCTTTTACACGTCCGTAAGTAGTACCTGCCAAAACCACGTCGCCAATCCGGATGGTTCCATCCTGTACCAAAATTTTGGCAAT
>JAVBUB010000102.1:0-8839 GCA_031555675.1 Paludibacteraceae bacterium
CCGAACTTTATGGGAATGGCCGGACGTGTAGCAACCAAACCTGCCAACGAATCGCTTGCAGCGGCAGACCTGATTGTTTTTACCGGAAGTAATTTTCCTTTTGCCCGATTTTTCTTCCCTAAAACAGCCAAATTCATACAGATAGATACAGATTCTTCCAAACTCGGAAGTCGCCACAAAACAGATGTAGCCATATTGGGCGATGCCAAAGAAACCATGAAACAGCTTGTTGCCATGGGTAATAAAAAACCGGTAACGAAATTTCTGGAAGCCAACCGCCAAAATCGCCAAAACTGGTTGCAACACCTGCGCCAATTCGAAACTATGAACGAAATACTCATGTATGCCGAGCCCGTATTCAAGGAAATTAACCGTATTGCCGCCAACGATGCTATTTTCATTACCGATGTGGGTAATGTAACCATCCATGCCATCAGGCTACTCAACATGAACGGCGAACAGCAACGGTTTACTACTTCTGGACTTTTTGCCACCATGGGATATGGCATTCCCGGAGGCATTGCCGCCAAGCTTACCTACCCCACCCGGCAGGTATTTACCCTCAGCGGCGATGGCGCTTTTGCCATGGTTATGCAGGATATTATTACACAAGTAAGGTATAAATTGCCCATTATCAATATTGTTCTTTCTAATGATAGCTTTGGATTTATTGATGCGGAACAAGAAGATACCAAACAGCCCAAATTTGGTGTAGACCTTACAGGCGCAGATTATGCCAAAATAGGCGAAGCCATGGGTGCCAAAGGTTTTACCGTAACCCGGTGCGAACAGTTGGAACAAGTATTTAACGAGGCTCAGAAAAGCACTATTCCGGTAGTCATAGATATCAAGATGAATAACAAGCGTCCTTTCCCGGCCGAAGCCATGATTCTGGACGAAGAAATATACGGAAAAGAAGCGGTGGAAACTTTCAAAAAAAGGTACACAGTAAACAACATGCCGTTGTTGAAAGATTTGTTGAAATAATTTTGAATTCGAACTATATGTTTCAAGTTGCAAACAATCAAATTAAGTACAGATATATAGCTAGTTGTATGAGATACCCAGCATTTATAACTTACAACTTTATCTTACGGACTTTCGCACTATTTGTAATAAAAAATCCTACCTCATTTATAAGATAGGATTTTTTTCAAAAAAAACAGAAGACTTAAACTTATTCTGTTATTATTTTAATCTATGATATCAAAACCTGTGTATGGAATCAATGTTTTTGGTATGCGAATACCGTCTGGTGTTTGGTTATTTTCCAACAGGGCGGCAACGATACGAGGCAATGCCAGTGCGCTTCCGTTTAAGGTATGGCAGAGTTGTATCTTTTTGTCGTCTGCCTTGCGGTAACGGCATTTTAAACGATTGGCCTGATAGCTTTCGAAATTCGATACGGAACTTACTTCCAACCAGCGTTGTTGCGCTGCCGAATATACTTCAAAATCGAATGTCAAGGCCGATGTAAAACTCATATCGCCACCACATAATCTTAAAATGCGCCAGGGCAATTCCAGTTTATCGACCAGCGATTGCACATAATCAACCATTTCGGTTAACGATTGGTAAGAATGTTCGGGTTTATCAATGCGAACAATCTCTACTTTATCAAATTGATGCAACCTGTTCAATCCTCTTACATCTTTTCCGTAAGATCCGGCTTCACGGCGAAAACAAGCGGAATAAGCGGTATTCATAACAGGCAATTCGCTTTCGTTCAGGATTACATCACGGTATATATTAGTTACGGGCACTTCTGCGGTAGGAATCAGGTATAAATCATCTGCGGTAGCGTGATACATTTGCCCTTCTTTATCGGGCAACTGTCCTGTTCCGTAACCCGAATCGGCATTTACCAAATATGGTGGTTGAATTTCCAGGTAACCTGCCTCGCGGGCGCTATCCAAAAAAAACGAAATCAAAGCGCGCTGCAAACGGGCTCCTTTTCCTTTGTAAACAGGAAAACCGGCTCCGGTTATTTTCACACCCAACTCAAAATCAATCAAATCATAACGTTTGGCCAATTCCCAATGAGGTACGGCATCTTTTCCCAATTCAGGAATAGCACCTCCGGAGCGTTCTACCAAGTTATCTTCGGCAACTCTTCCTTCGGGTACTGATTCGTGCGGAAGGTTGGGAATGGTTACCAATATACTATTAAGTTCCGCTTCTATGGTTTTAAGTTCGTCCGATAATTTAGTCGAAGCTTCTTTTATTTCGGTTGTTTTAACTTTGGCTTCATTGGCTTCGGCTTGTTTTCCTTGTTTGAATAAATCGCCGATTTCTTTCGATAGCTTATTCATTTCGGCCAAACCTGCATCCAATTGTGTTTGTACATTCCTGCGTTTTTCATCCAATGAAATAACATTTTCGATTATTTCTTTTCCGTTAAAACATTTTTTGGCTAAACGGCGAATAACTTCGTCTTTACTCTCTGTAATATTTTTTAAGGTTAGCATATATAAACTTATGAATTAGAAACTAGAAATAAAGAATGATTCCAGGTATTAAAAATTCTTCATTTTTCGATTTATTTTTTTACTTTCGATTTAGGAGAAGCAAAGTTATATATTTGTTTTGTTTTATATAATCTATTAAACAAAAAACTTCATTTTTCAGTTGAAAAATGAAGTTTTTTTATGATTTGAGCTGATTTTTAGTTTGCTTCAACTGGTTCGATAGATACAAATGATTTATTATCTTTTCTTTTTCTGAAAACAACTTTACCATTTACCAATGCGAATAATGTATGATCTTTTCCGATACCTACATTTTCTCCTGGATTGTGAACTGTTCCGCGTTGACGTACTAAAATATTTCCGGCTTTAGCATATTGACCACCGAAAATTTTAACTCCAAGTCGTTTACTTTCCGACTCACGACCGTTCTTTGACGAACCGACTCCTTTCTTATGTGCCATTTCTGTTAATTTTTAGTGTTATTATGCTACAATATCTTTAATTAATACTTCTGTAAAGTCCTGACGGTGACCGTTGCGTTTTCTGTAACCTTTTCTGCGTTTTTTGTGGAAAACAATTACTTTATTTCCTCTTGGATGAGATAACACTTCGCAACTTACTTTTGCGCCACTTACTGTTGGAGCACCGATAGTTACTTTTCCGTCGTTGTCAATCAACAAAACTTTTTCAAACTCTACTGCAGCACCTTGTTCTGCATTTAAACGATGAACAAACAACCTTTTTCCTTTTTCGGCTTTAAATTGTTGCCCTGCAATTTCTACGATTGCGTACATAATGATTAAACTTTTTAAAGTTACTCTCGAAGGTGAGCGGCTTCTGCCAACTACTTATTATACCTGCGCGAAAATGAGCCACAAAGGTACATCTTTTTTTTATATTGACAAATAATTGAAATAAAATATTCAAGATTCAAGATTTAAAATTCAAAATTACTCATTAATAACACTTTCCGGTAATATTGTATCTTGAACCAACGGTCATGAAAGGAATAATTTTAAATCTTGAATTTATTATTTTTGCGGTATTTTAAGGGCATAATAAAAGACATTATAATCAGGAATACAAATATTATTACTCCGCCTATGAGTAAAATTAAAGCTTTGGGATTTATTGCTGCAAAGTCCCTATATTCGGAATAAACAGCCCATAACATATAAAAAGATCCGAACCCGAGTATTCCGGAAATAATGATACTCAAATAAAAATTTCGCCAACGAAATTGTCCAAGCAAGCAAATAAACAGGGTAACAAAAATAAAAAGCGAAAGCAAGCTGGTTAGATTAACAGATATTCCTCCGGTAAGAAAACTACTGATTAAAATACCAATGATAGCAATAAAGCATATTTCAGGGAAATACAACAAATTCTTCTTTAAGAAGGGCACCATTTTTTCTGTTTCCATAATATCTGCATTTAATTTTTTAAACAGAATATGTATAAAACGATAAATGATGATGTTTTATTGTAAAAAAATAGAATTTACCTAACCTTCAAAAAAAACAGCAACGGGGTAACTTAAAGCCACCCCGTTGCTAACATAGAAATATCTGTTATTCGGTTCAGATCAGCGGAATACCGGCTGCTGTACATTCCCGTCTCATTTCGTCTGGCCACAAGCTGGCTTGGATTTCACCAACATGTGCTTTGCGCAAAAAGTACATGCAGAGACGCGATTGGCCTATTCCTCCACCGATACATAGTGGCAAGGTATCAGCCATCAAGCGTTTATGAAAATATAGATCCAAGCGTTTTTCTTGTCCGGTTAATTGCAATTGGCGCAACAGGGCTTCTTTATTTACACGGATGCCCATTGACGAAAGTTCTACTGCCCTATCCAACACAGGATTCCAAACCAGTATATCACCGTTAAGTCCTTCGAGTCCATTTTCGGCCACAGTCGACCAATCGTCATAATCGGGAGAGCGAACATCGTGTTTTTCGCTATTGGACAATACACTTCCAATACCGATGATAAATACAGCTCCGTATTTCTTGGTTATTTCATTTTCTCTTTCTTTGGAGGTCAAAGTCGGATACATTCTCAGCAATTCTTCACTGTGGATAAATTTAATTTCAGCAGGTAAAGTAGGTTTTAACTGAGGATACATTTCACATACCAAATATTCTGTACGAAGCATCGCCGAATAAATTTTAGAAACAATATCTTTCAGAAATGAAACAGTACGTTCTTCTTCGCTTATTACGCGCTCCCAATCCCATTGGTCAACATACAGGGAGTGTAAGTTTCCCAGTTCTTCATCGGGACGAATGGCATTCATATCAGTATAGATGCCATATCCTTGCTCTACATTTAAATCGGCCAGAGTTAATCTTTTCCATTTTGCTAATGAATGCACCACTTCGGCCACCTGATCATTCATATCTTTTACCGGAAAGGTTACCGGACGTTCAATACCGCTTAAGTCATCGTTGATTCCAGTTCCTTTTAAAACAAACAAAGGCGCTGTAACCCTACGTAAACGCAATTCTGCCGATAGGTTGGCCTGAAAAAAATCTTTTACCTGCTTGATTGCCAACTCTGTTTGTTTCAAATCCAACAATGGTTTATACCCTGCCGGTTTTATCATATAACTCATATTTTCTTATTTTTACCACAAAAGTATTTATTTTTATTGTTAAAAAACAAGTATATGATGTAAAAAATAAATAATTTTTATATTTTTGCAAACAATTTGTAAAAATGGCTCCGTAGTTCAGCTGTATAGAACGTCAGATTCCGGTTCTGAAGGTCTTGGGTTAGAATCCCAACGGGGTCACGAAAGTCTGTAAAAAAAGTCGCATAAAATTATGCGACTTTTTCTTTTTGAATATCAATCTCAAAATCAACGTGCCGTATATTTAACCAGCAAGTGATTATCTCTTTCTATTGGCAGCGGATATATCCAAAGCGCCTTTTTTGCACTACCGGAAAGAACTTGTCCATCACCCATAAACAACAGGTATTTTGACTTACATTCCGGACACACGGCATTGCCATCTTCATCAGGAACTACAGCTACGATTTTTGCCTCGCAGGTTGAATTACGGCAACATCTGTCATATACTGCATATGTATCATAAGGAGTATGATACACAATAAGACCTGCCGGACTTCCCCAAATTCCATCTTTCGAATATAAATTATCCGGGCAAAGTATATAGGCATTCAAGCTATTTTTCAATGTTGGATAATAATTCAAATCAATATCAAAATAAATAGAATAAGGAGACGTATCTATTTTTTCTTCTTTACAAGAAAAAAACAATAACGCTATAATAACGGTTATATAAAATTTAAATTTCATTTATAGAGAAGGTTTAGCATTGAGAATCATACAAAGATATATAAAAACATATAAATATACAAGCATTTATTCTTTTTTATTCAACGAATAACGGTACTATTTAAATATTCAAAATTTGTAGATTTTACAAAAAAACATCAACACACAGAACCAAAACGTCATTTTTATTCCAATTTTTTCACTCCATTCATTTCTTAATTACACCGTATCAATTCTGTAATAAAATTGTAACAACTATTACATTATTTTGCATATGAAATTTAAAATCATTGAATTATGAAAAAAAAACTAATTGTATTGAGTGTGGCAGCGCTGATGTTGCCAGGATTGATGAACGCTCAAAAAGTAGATTGTAAAATAAAAGGTAGTGATACTTGTTTGCCTGTTTCACAAAAACTGGCAGAAAATTACATTAATAAAAATAAAGGCTCTAATATCTCTGTAGTAGGAGGTGGAACCGGAGTAGGTTTTTCATCGCTTCTGGCTGGCACAACAGATATTGCGCAAGCATCGCGTAAAATAAAAATGGACGAAAAAATGAAGTTGCAAAATGCCGGTAAATCAGCAAAAGAAATCATCATCGCTTATGATGCACTAGCTGTAGTAGTAAATCCTGCGAACAAAGTAAGCAAATTAACACGTGAGCAACTCGAAGGCATTTTTACCGGAAAAATCACGAATTGGAAAGAAGTAGGTGGCGATGATATGAAAATGATTGTTTACTCCCGTGAAACAAGTTCCGGAACTTACGAATTTTTCCGCGAACACGTACTGGATAAAAAGAACTTCGTTTCCTCTGCTTTGTTAATGCCGGCCACCGGAGCCATTATCCAATCTGTGAGCCAAACAAAAGGCGCTATTGGTTATGTAGGCTTGGCCTACCTGGAAAAAAGGGTAAAAGCGCTGGATGTTTCCTACGATGGAAAAACATACGTAAAGCCAACCATTGCTAACGCCAAAAACAAAACCTACCCTATTACACGTCCATTATATTACTATTATTTAACCAATGACGAAACTAAAATAAATCCTTTTATCAAATACGCATTATCTACTGAAGGACAAAATGTTGTAATGGGAGAAGGATACGTACCTGTGAGATAAAAAAGAGAAGCCCCTAAATCTCCTTGGGGGACTTTTAAAAACGAAAAGATGAAAAAAATGAAAAAACGAACCAATACTTCCAATGAAAGAAAGTCCCCCAAGGGGGATTTAGGGAGCTGGTTTAGAAAATTTCTTGAAAAATGCACCGAAGGAGTTCTGTTTACGAGCAGTACAGTCACTACCATTACGGTGTTGTTTATTGTCTTTTTCCTGTTTAAATCGGGCATCGGACTGTTTAACGAACCGCCGGTAGAAGAGCATCATGCGCTGGTACTCAACCAAAACAATCCGGTTAAAGAATTAACTTCCGTACAAATTAAAGATATATTCAACCGCGACATTACCAATTGGAAAGAATTAGGCGGAAAAGACGAAGATATTAATATTTTCACTTTAAGCGAAATAGGCGAATATTTTACAGAAAAAGAACTAGGCGAAAATTTTGAAAATATTACCCAGTGTGTCGGAAAATATATCAATGAGCATGAGAATGTTATCGCTTTTTTTGACAAAAAATTTTATCCGGCCGATTTTCAAGCACAATTCTTGTACACACCCAACATTTCGTTTGTCGACTTTTTTGCAGGTAAAGAATGGTATCCAACCATTGAACCGGCAGCCCAATTTGGCGTACTACCGCTTATTATGGGTACGCTTTGGGTTACTTTCTTTGCCATACTTATCGCTTTACCCATCGGATTAATTACTGCCATATATCTGGCCGAAATAGTCGGAGAAAAAATACGCCAAACATTAAAGCCTTTGATTGAACTACTCGCCAGTATTCCATCTGTTGTTTACGGGTTCTTTGGACTCGTAGTATTGGTTCCTTTTATACAGGCCGCTTTTAATTTACCTGTTGGAGAAACAGCACTGGCGGGAAGTATCATTCTGGCTATGATGGCCTTACCTACCATCATTACCATATCGGAAGATGCCTTGCGCACTACACCAATAGCGTTGAAAGAAGCCAGTCTGGGATTGGGTGCTTCGCACTGGCAATCGATATTGCGGGTTAGCATTCCATATGCCAAATCGGGAATCATGGCTTCGTTCATACTGGGAGTTGGACGCGCTATCGGCGAAACCATGGCTGTGCTGATGGTTACGGGAAACGCGGCGATAATACCTCACACCATACTGGAACCGGTAAGAACCATTCCGGCAACCATTGCCGCGGAATTAGGCGAAGCCCCTTTTGGAGGCACACACTTTAAAGCATTATTCGCATTAGGTATAATTTTGTTCCTTATCACATTTATATTTAACTCATTAGTAGGATTTGTAAAATCGAAAAAGTAAAGCCCCCTAAATTCTCCCATAGGGGACTTAAAAACAATATAGAAGAAAAATGATAAAGAAAAATAATAAATCAAATGCCATTCAAAGTCCTCATAATGGAGGATTTAGGGGGGCTCACTCTAAAAAAATAAAGCAATTCTTAGCTTTCAACTTATTCCGGTTGGTTAGCGTCATGGTAGTAGGCATATTATTTCTGATTTTAGGATTTATATTAATACGCGGCATTTCGGTTATCAGTTGGGAGTTTCTGTTCTCGATGCCAAAAGACGGTATGACTGCCGGGGGAATTTTTCCTGCCATTGTCGGAACACTCTGCCTGATAGTGGGTAGTATGGTATTCGCATTTCCCATAGGCGTATTGTCTGCCATATACATTCATGAATACTTAAAAGATTCGTGGTTCAAAAAATTTGTGGGTTCCATGACCAACAACCTGGCAGGAATTCCGTCGATTGTATTCGGTTTGTTCGGAATGGCTCTATTTGTACATACGTTGGGATTCGGCGATTCCATCATAGCCGGTTCGCTCACATTGGGACTAATGGTATTACCTATTATTATCCGCACAACAGAAGAAGCACTCAAATCCGTAGACGACTCTTTGCGCACAGGAAGTTACGCGCTGGGAGCCACCAAACT
>JAVBUB010000129.1:0-4980 GCA_031555675.1 Paludibacteraceae bacterium
AAAAGGGCATTTGATCGCCTGCATATCCTGTATCAGGAAACAGAGAATCTGTTTGACCGCTCTGTGGTATCGCGCGAAATATGTGAATTAAGAAATGCCATTGCCGTAAGTTATCAGATTATTAAAATGGCCATGGCACGGAAAGAAAGCCGGGGATTGCATTATACGATTGATTATCCGGAGAAGAATGAGATGTAAAACCTGTTATAATAATATGAATCAGTAATTAATCTTTCCTAAATGAAACTAAAACTACGCTTTACAAAATACGGATTAATAAATTTACTGATATCATTGATTCCTATAATTCCTTTCTTTGCCTTAATACCATATGTATTAATAGGGGAAGGAACGAATAATATAACCGGGTCGTGCCTAAATAGCACCTGGATTCTACTTTGTGGTTCTCTAACATTGGCTGTTCTAGTTACATCAATTTATGTTGCTCGTTTCGACAGAGTACTATTAAAAAGTAATAAAAAAGTGATCGTAAACTTTGAATGTTGGAGTTTTATCATTTATAGCTTTGTCAACATAGCCATGTTCATAATCTATGCAGGTGTAGATGGCTATTGCCATGGCGATGGACAATTAATCTTATATCTCTTATATTCGGGCCCTGTAGCAAGTTTAAGTTTAATCATATTCGGATTTATCATTGATATAAAAGTTAATTATTTCCGCCGGGAATTTCCTATTGATGATGGTATGGAACAATTTTAACAACCCTATGTTGTATATAACAAAAAACAAATGAACATACAAAATACCGGTTTAGTACTCGAAGGAGGTGGCATGCGAGGCGTATTTACCTCGGGAGTATTGGATTATTTCATGGATAATAATATTCAATTTCCTTATACTATCGGTGTTTCGGCCGGAGCCTGTAATGGATTGTCTTATATGTCGAACCAGCGAGGTCGTGCCAAAGCCTGCAATATTGATTTATTGGAGAAATATAAATACATCGGCATATGGGATTGGATCAAAAAAGGCAGCATCATGGATTTTGACCTACTTTTTAAAGATTTCCCGTACAAGATTATTCCTTATGATTTCAATTATTACTTCAACAATCCGAATCGCTTTGTGGCGGTAACCAGTAATTGCCTCACCGGAGAAGCCGAATATTTTGAAGAGAAAAAGGAAGAGGCCCGTTTGCTTGATATATGCCAAGCATCGTGCAGTTTACCTTTTGTATGCCCTGTAACCTACGTAGACAACATCCCCATGCTCGATGGCGGAATATGCGATGCTATTCCCATTCGAAAATCCATAGAAGAAGGATATACAAAAAACATGGTGGTGCTGACACGCAACAAGGGTTACCGGAAGTCTGTTTCGGGAAAGCATTTACCCAAGTTTATATATCGTAAATACCCGGCCATTCGCAAACGATTGGAACAAAAAAGCGAAGAATATAATGCGGTAATGGATTTCATCGAAGAAAAAGAACAATCGGGAGAAATCATCGTTATTCGCCCTACTCAAAAGCTGGAAGTAGGAAGATTGGAGAAAAACCCTAAAAAATTGACGGATTTATATTTACATGGGTATGAGTGTGCAAAGGAAGTATTTTTAGATCAAATTCAATAAAATTAGAATAAAACATCTCTTATTCTAATTTTAAGATGTTAAATTAGAATAAGAGATGTTTTATTCTAAAAATTTGTATTCAAATTAGAATAACGTTATTTTTGTTCAAAAATATCAAGATGAAAAATTTTAAAGCCGGAACACATATAAGCCAAGGAACTTACAAAAGTTTTCAACCTACAGAACTTTGTAAAGCATGGAATATTGACGATATGGATGTTATTTCGCTTTTAAGTAAAGCTGACAGGCATTTAGGACGTTTAGACATGTACTCCGAATATGTTGACATAGATATGTTTATACAAATGCATATCGCAAAAGAAGCAACACAATCTTCGAAAATAGAGGGAACACAAACAAATATTGAAGAAGCATTTCTAAGTAAAGCAGATATTTCAAATGAAAAAAGAAATGACTGGGAGGAAGTTCAAAATTATATAATTGCAATGAACGAAGCTATAAAATTATTGCATAGATTCCCATTTTCATCAAGATTAATAAGAGAAACTCATAAAATACTACTGCAAGGTGTTAGAGGACAACATAAACAACCGGGCGAGTTCCGTAGAAGTCAAAATTGGATTGGCGGCGCAAGTATAAGCGATGCTGTATTCGTCCCACCTGTACATACAGAAGTCGAACATTTTATTTCAGATATAGAAAAATTTGTCAATAATGATGAATACAATAATATACCAGATTTAATTAAAGTGGCATTAATACACTATCAATTTGAAACAATACATCCGTTTTTGGATGGTAATGGACGTACCGGCAGGCTGTTAATCACATTATATCTTGTTAGTAAGGGTATTCTAAAACAACCCATCCTGTATGTATCCGATTTTTTCGAACGTAACAGAATGTTATATTATGACAATTTAACAAGGGTTAGAACTCATAGTAACATAAACCAATGGTTAAAATTTTTCTTAACAGGCATTATAGAAACATCTCAGAATGGCGTAGCAACTTTAGATGCCGTTTTACAATTACAACAATCTGTAGATAATAGAATTAGTAAGTTAGGGAAAAGGGCCGCGGACGCAAAAATCATTATTGATTATTTGTATAAAAAGCCAATATTATCGGTATCAACAGTAATAGGATTAATTAACAAAACACCACAAACAGCTTATAATCTGATTGCCGATCTTGAAAAAGAGGGTATTTTAAAAGAAATAACAGGTGCACAAAGAAATAAACTATATTTGTTTAAAGAATATCTTGATTTATTCTAACAACAAAACCAAATACTATAAGTTATGAATAATTTCGGGTTCATACGGGTTGCCTCAGCCATACCACAAATAGAAGTAGCCAATTGTCGGTTTAACATACAACATATCGAATCGCTGATAATTCAGGCTTCGGAAAAACAAGTGCAAATTGTTTGCTTTCCGGAACTATGCATTACGGGCTATACCTGCGGCGATCTGTTTCATCAGGACTTATTACTGTATGAAGCCGAAAAACAATTGTTGCAACTGGTAAAAAACACAGCCCGTCTACCTATTGTATCTATTGTTGGATTACCCATCCGGTGTAATAATACCTTATATAATGTAGCCGTTGTTTTTCAGCAAGGGCAAATATTAGGTATTGTACCCAAAACATATCTTCCCAACTACAACGAATTTTACGAGCAACGCTGGTTTACATCCGGCGATAAATTAGCTTCGGAATATATTACAATAGCCGGACAACAAATTCCATTCGGAACCAATCAGCTATTTACATCCGGAAAAGTTTGTTTTGCCATAGAAATATGCGAAGACCTGTGGGTACCTGCTTCACCAAGTACATCGCACGCGTTGTTGGGTGCCAATATCATTTTTAACCTGTCGGCAACCAACGAGCTTATCGGCAAAAATGATTACCTGAAACAACTGATACGCCAACAGTCGGCCAAATGCATTGCCGGATATGTTTATACTTCGGCAGGATTTGGAGAATCGACCACCGATATGGTTTTCGCCGGAAACGGATATGTAGTTGAAAACGGGAATATCTTAGCCTATTCGGAACGTTTTTCTTTCGAAGAGCAACTCATCATCAGCGAAATAGATATAGAAAAGCTAATATACGAACGCCAAAAAAACACCAATTTCGTGCGCAACGCGCAAAACTCAGTCAAACAATTGTCTTATATGACCGAGTTTGCTTTGGCCAACTATAAGATCGATAAATTGTCGCGAAATATTGCCCAGCATCCTTTTGTTCCTTCTGATGAAGAAATGGACGAGCGTTGCAATGAAATTTTCAATATTCAGGTATCCGGCTTGGCTACACGGCTTAAACACACCAATGTAAAAACCGTAACAATTGGTATTTCCGGAGGGTTGGATTCCACTTTGGCTCTGCTGGTTTGTACTAAAACATTTGACAAACTTAATATACCCAGAAATCAAATCATCGGTATTACCATGCCCGGATTCGGCACTACGAACCGTACTTACAACAATGCCACCGACATGATGAAACAGTTGGGTGTAACCATCCGGGAAATTTCTATCAAAGAGGCTTGTACACAACATTTTAAAGATATCGGTCACCCTGAAGAAATTTGTAATGCCGTATACGAAAACGCACAGGCAAGGGAAAGAACGCAAATACTTATGGATATTGCCAACCAGACAGGCGGCTTGGTAATTGGCACAGGCGATTTATCTGAATTAGCATTGGGTTGGGCTACCTACAATGGTGACCATATGTCCATGTATGGTGTTAATGCCGGCGTTCCTAAAACATTGATACGTTACTTGGTACGTTGGGTTGCCATCTCGCAAAACAAAGAAATACAGCAAACATTGCTCAACGTATTGGAAACTCCCGTTAGTCCCGAGTTGCTTCCTGCCAAAGACGGTAATATTTCCCAGATAACGGAAGATCTCGTAGGACCCTATGAACTTCATGATTTCTTTTTGTATTACACTACCCGCTTCGGATTCAGACCCGCTAAAATATGCTGGCTGGCCGTACAGGCTTTTGAAAACAAGTACGATAAAGAAACCATCAAAAAATGGATGTTAACGTTTTTCAAGCGATTTTTTAGCCAACAATTCAAACGCTCTTGCCTACCCGACGGTCCTAAAATAGGTTCTGTATGTTTATCGCCTCGTGGCGATTGGCGCATGCCTAGCGATGCGAACAGCGAAATATGGCTTAAGGAGATTGAAGAATTGTAGCTTCCTTTTGTTTGCATCATTCCCGTCATTTACGTTCTAACTAATTTTACCAAACAAAAGCGGATCCGGTAAAACCGAATCCGCTCTCTCACTCATTATTCACTTGTAATCACTCTTTCATTCACTCGCTTTCGCGCTCTTTTCTTATGCTGTGTTTTTACTTTCTTTTATGATATGGCCACTTTCTTGCCATTGA
>JAVBUB010000094.1:0-12670 GCA_031555675.1 Paludibacteraceae bacterium
TAATCTTTTTCGCGTGGGCCGTAAACTCCTGTTGGACGTAAGAATATATAAGGAAAATTTTCAATGGATTGAATATACTGCTCGGCTTTGAGTTTGCTGGCACCATAAGCGGTATCGGGACGTGGCTTGTCGTTGAGCATAATGGGCGCCAATGTTTCGCGGTTGCCTGATCCCCAGGCAGAGAGGCTGCTCATATAAATAAACTTCTTGGGAATCATATCCCCCTCAACCAAAGCCTTAACGAAATTTTGGGTAAATCCGACATTGACTTTATCAAAATCACGCTTGTCGTTACATTTGGTTACACCGGCATTGTGTATGATAAAATCGAACTTCCCGTTTTCTTCTTTAAATTGTTTCAGTTGATTTGACAATACTGCGGGATCGGCATAATTCAGGTCGATAAATTTGATCCGGTTATCCAATAGATATTCTTTACTGCTTGATTTCCTGATACCTGCATAGGTGCTAAAGCCTCTATTTAAGGCTTCTTCCACAAAAAAACTTCCGATAAATCCACTAGCTCCGGTAATAAGAATTTTCATCTGCTTGCATTTTTGTTCCCTACAAAGCCCATTGGATGCAGGAAAATTAAATCTTCTTCAAATAACACCTGCGTTTCAGGTACGGCTCATTTTCGTAATTATCCCACATGGCTACTGCATCTCGATTGCTGATGAGTTGCGGATTGGATACTGCCGTTTTTATTCCTAAACGGATGTACGCTTTATTCATTTCGGAATAATAAATAGACGCCACGCCTTTTTTTTGCCATTCGGGAAGTACACCATTGGCATACAGGTCTATTTCGTCATAATTCTTCAAGGCTTTCAGGATATGTATAAATCCGAACGGAAATAATTTTCCTTTGGCTTTCTGAAAAGCCCGTGATAGCGTTGGCATACTGATTCCAAAAGCTACAACATTATCTTCTTCATCAAGAATAATACACACCAGATCCGGCCGTATAAAACTCAAATAATTTTTGACATAGGCGTCTATTTCTTTATCGGTTAACTCTACAAAACCATATAAATTTACAAACGCTTTATTCAAGGTATGGAAAAATTTACGTCCATATGCCTGTACATCTTTTGTCGTTTTAAATTGAGCTATGCGTAATTTATATTTGTCAAGAATAAGTTTATTGAGGCGTTCCATTTTTTCCGGCACTTGTTGGGAAGCGTTGAACTTAAACTGAATCCAGTCTTCTTTGCCTTTGTAGCCCATTTGTTCCAGAAATTGCGGATAATATGGATAGTTATAAATATTGATAATAGTGGGTAACTTGTCAAATCCTTCAATGAGCATTCCCTCAAAATCCATATCCGTAAATCCAAGCGGTCCGTCAATAGCTTCCAAACCTTTTTCTGCCGCCCATTTTTCTACTTCGTTAAATAGGGCGCGGGCTACTTCTATATCTTCAATAAAATCTACCCAGCCAAAACGCATGTTTCTGTATCCCCATTTTTCGTTAACCCTGTGGTTGACAATAGCAGCAATACGTCCTACAGGTTTGTTTCCCTGATAAGCCATCCAGTAGCGAGCTTCGCAATATTCGAAAGAGGGATTTTTTTTCCAATGGAGAGTTGCCATTTCATCACGACGAAGAGGTGGTACCCAATAGTCGTTTCCTTTGAATAATTTGTGTGGAAATTTGATGAACTTTTTAAGTCCGGTTGTAGTGGTAATCTCTCTGATCGTTATACTCATGTTTGGATTTATGTAGTTTTATAGAAAAGTTACAAATTAAAGAAAATATTTATTTTCTTTTTAAAAGGCAACTCTATAAACCAGGTTCAGTAAATTGACTGATTTTTTGTCAATAAATTCGGATAAGCCAAAGTGTCAATGTTCATAAGTGCTGCTTGAAAATGGCCGCTAAAGATAATAAATAATTAGTAATTTTGAATTAGAGCTTGTTTAAATTTACCACAATAGAAATACCAATATAGATTCGACTATACGTAAAACTTAGAACATACAACACATTATAACTTACTTCAATAGCCTGAAAGTAATTCTATGGTAAGGTGTAACCCCATGTTCGGCGATACTTGAGCGGTGTTTTTTTGTAGGGTATCCTTTGTTTTTAGACCAGTGGTAAAAGGGATATTCCTCGTGCAACTTTTGCATATAATCATCCCTGTAGGTTTTTGCCAAAATAGAAGCTGCGGCTATTGACATATATTTCCCATCTCCTTTTACAATACATTGGTGTGGAATATCTTCGTACTTTTTAAAGCGGTTACCGTCTATGATTAAGTGTTGCGGACGGTTTTTTAATCCCAATATAGCCCTGTGCATAGCTAAGAAAGAAGCATTTAAGATATTAATTTCGTCAATTTCCTGTGGAGAAACAATACCTACATGCCAGTCTATCGCTTCTTTTTCTATGATAGGCCTTAAAGCGTAACGTTGTTTTTCGGTTAATTGCTTGGAGTCGGTTAACACTTCGCTATGAAAATTAGCAGGTAATATCACGGCTGCGGCAAAAACAGGTCCGGCCAAACAACCTCTGCCGGCTTCGTCGCAACCGGCCTCAATAATATTTTCTAACAGGAAAGGAAGTAACATACAATTTCTTTTTTAATCATTTATCTCCAAACACACGAACTGCAAGTGTATTATAGTTAATCAGGTAAATTTATTTAATTATTCTACAAAGTTGATTAATTTTGCGGACAATAAGAAGAAAATTATGTCCGAACCTAAAAATATTTCCATCGACGAATATAATTATGACTTGGCGGACGAACGGGTAGCTAAATATCCCCTTCCCATACGTGATTCATCTAAATTGCTGGTTTACAAGGATGCGCAAATCAATGAAACCACGTTTCATTCGTTGGCCGGTTATATTCCAGAAGGTTCTTTGATGATATTCAATAATACAAAGGTTATTCAGGCGCGAATTGTTTTTTATAAGGAAACAGGTGCACGCATCGAAATTTTTTGTCTGGAACCTGTTGCTCCGCCCGATTATGCCACGGCTTTTCAGCAAATAGAATCTGTTGTATGGCTTTGCATGGTAGGTAATTTGAAAAAGTGGAAGGAAAAACAGCTTTCCAAAGCTATTACGCGAAACGGGAAAGAGATTTTATTAACGGCTGAGTTGATCGAAAATAATGGTTTAACACATCACGTCAGGTTTTCGTGGAATGATTCTTCCGTTACTTTTTCCGAATTATTGGAAGTAGTGGGCGAACTGCCTATTCCGCCGTATTTACATCGTGATACTTGTGAGAAAGATAACGAAACTTATCAAACCATTTATTCCAAAATAAAAGGATCGGTGGCGGCTCCTACAGCTGGATTGCATTTTACGCCGGAGGTACTGGAATCATTGCAGGCAAAAAATGTGCAAATAGGAGAGCTTACTTTACATATTGGCGCAGGAACGTTTCATCCGGTAAAGTCCGAGCGCATCGAGGGGCATGAAATGCACACCGAATTGTTTTTGATTAAGAAGTCATTGATCAAAAATATTTTAGATAATTTGGGTAAGATTATAGCCATTGGAACTACCTCGGTACGGACATTGGAGAGCTTGTATTATGTGGGTTTACAGTTGGCACAGAATCTGCAAGCCGATATGACAGATTTGAAAGTAACTCAATGGATGCCTTATTCCGGAGAAAATCAGTTGTCTACGGAAGCGTCCTTGCAACATATTATTGATTATCTGGAACGGAATGAAAAGGATTATCTGGAGTTGGGTACGCAAATTTTAATTGCTCCCGGGTTTACTTATCGCATTGTATCCGGAATTGTTACTAATTTTCATCAGCCCAAGAGTACCTTGTTATTACTTGTTTCGGCCTTTGTTGGCGATGATTGGAAAAAGATTTACGATTACGCGTTACAGCATGATTTCAGGTTCTTGAGTTACGGAGATAGTTCATTATTAATTAGGAATTAAAAACAAAATACATGGAAGCAACACCAAAGAAAAAAGAAAAAAAAGAAAATATACTGATCAATTTCTTATTTAATATCATTATTCCGGTAATTATCTTGTCCAGATTCTCCAAACCGGAATTGTTAGGGCCTTTTTATGGCTTGATTGTAGCTCTATTATTCCCGCTTTGTTACGGACTTTATGATTTTATTACCGAAAAGAAAGCCAACTTACTTTCTATATTTGGTTTTGTAAGTGTATTGTTAACCGGAGTTATCGGATTATTTGAGTTTCCGGCAGAATGGATTGCTGTAAAAGAAGCCGCGGTTCCTTTTGTAATTGCTATTTGCGTATTAATCAGTACAAAAACAAAATATCCATTGGTTAAAACCTTTATCTACAGCGATAAAATACTCGATGTAGACAGGATAGATGCTATCTTGCTTGAAAACGGCAATAAAAGAAAAATGGAAAAGATGTTGAATCTTTCATCTGTTTTTTTAGCTTGCTCATTCTTTATATCTTCGATTTTAAATTTTGCATTGGCCAAAATTTTAATTAAAAGTCCAACAGGAACGGCCGAATTTAATGCAGAGTTAGGTAAAATGTATGGCTTGAGCTATCCGGTCATTGCCTTGCCTTGTACGGTTATTATGGTGGTTATATTATGGTATCTAATTCATTCCATTACCAAATATACCGGTTTAAGTTTTGATGATATGATGGCGCCGCAATTGAGGGAAAAGTCGAAATAAGATAGTTCATTTTAGAATAGAAATGCCGCAAACTTTCAATAGAGTTTGCGGCATTTCTATTCTAAAAACTTCTTTAGTTTGTAACTGTATTAGAAAATTATTTTGTAAACCATAATCGTTTACGCTCTCAAGAATAAATTTCGCTACTTATTAACTTCAAATTTACCTGTTAGCGAATAATCATAATACTGATAATTGATGTACATATGATAAGTTAAATCGCAGAAAGAGATAATGATTTTATTCTCATCTTCACGATTTACGTAAACAGATAATCCGGAACTTACAAGCTGAGGAGCTTGTTGATAGCCATAATTAAAGTATTTGTTTACTGTTACCTGCACATTTGTTTTTGAACTCCAACGGTCAACTGTCGAGAAAGTACTATAAACGCCTGTTATCGGTTTTTCACTGAAAGTAAATGTAATAATCGGATTTCTATATCCACAATTAACCGAAATTTCATAGTCTCCGAATTTGAAACTCTCGAAGATGGCTTGATGCCTAATAATTTTGTCCTTGGTTGTAATCTAACCATAAGTCCCTCACTTGATTTGCGGTAAGTAATTCATCGCAAGGTGCTACCGGAGCCTCAAAGCGAGGCACGGTAAATTCGGTGCTTGATCCAAATCGTAAGCAACACCAAGTGAAATACCCGAATTTCCATCGTCAAGAACTTCTCCCGTAACAATAACTTCCAGTCCAACTATGTCAACAGAAACGGTTTCTATTTTAGGCACACGCAGATAGGTTTCTTTATTGCAGCTCGACAAGAAAAATGATGCGGTTAACATGTAAATAATCTATTTACCTATACTTATGAGACCTATTTTGCATATTGCATCTTTTCTAGCTGAAACAATAGCTAAATTGTTTGTTATACGAAAGCATTTTTGCATTTCGATATCTAGTTTTTCTTTGCTTAAAGTCGAAGTATCTACTATTTGCCTTTTTTGTTTTCCGTCTTTGTCTATTATTAAGCTAACAAAACCGCAATCTTTGCCATAAGCCAATGGTGATTTTTCTGTAAATTCATTGGCGTTCATATTTTCACCTTTTGTAACATCCATAAAAAGCAATACAACTTTATCGCCCGAAAGAAATGCCTCGTAACTTAATTTGTCTGCCCGTCTAGGATGATTTTCATATGCAATAGCGTTTGTATCAGTCGCTTTTTGTTTTTTTGGCACTCTTTTTACCCAAGACAACTGCTCGTTATTTATTTTGAAAACATATATATCATAATGATAAGTAGTAGTAGTCGAAGAACTTGCCGAACTTTCAAATGAATACTTTACCTGAACACCTTTATTATAGTATGTGGTGTGTCTTCTATTTGTGGTTTCTTCTACACAAATTGCAATCTCTCCATTTTCACCATACAATACATTCCCAAATTCGTAGCCGCCATAGCGATTCTCTAATTTTGCTGCTCCTTTATGTGTATTCAAAATATTCAAGGGGATTTCGTTATAAGAAATATTTTCTGCTTTATCGAAATTTGCACTCATAGAAAAATAATAAGAACCTGTTTTGCTTTCGTCAACTTTGTCTGTAAAAAATCCGATTGCCAACAATTTATTATCTTTATTGAGCAATAATTTAATTTCTTGATATAGATAATTATTCATATTTACAACAAAACTTTTTTCGCTATTGTTTGATATTTTCTGAATAATTAAATCCGGCAATTCGGTATCTTGTTTATCGTCCGACGAGCTTATACAGGCTATATAAGCTGTTCCATCGTTACTCACTGCATGGCTCACAACATTAGACGTTGGCGAAGTTTTTTCCCACAATTTATTAAATTTGTTATCAACTACAAAAAAATTAGAATTGTAGTGGTTTTCATTCTTACCCTTAACTCTTTCACTAAATACGAGTAATATTTTAGATTCATCGGGCGAAATTTCTATTGCCGAAAGATTTTTCAAATTAGTATTAGCTAACTCTTTTACTGGTTCAAAAATCATTTTCTCTTTATTGAATTTATGAAGTTTGTGAACAGGAGCTTGTGCTGCCTTAAAAGCTTTTTGAGGGTTTTCGTAAATCCGAGCATAAGTTTCGTTACCAAATATATACATCGCTTCCACATTTCCTAAATCTTCAAGGTATTTTGTTCCTGTTGGATTAAGAGTTTTTTTGTCATATTTCTCGACTCCGTAATTGTAAGTCAATTGTTTCCCTAATTTTTTAACCAAAATGAAATAAGATTTATCGTCTTCGCCAAGATAATTGTCATAAACATTCCCTTTCTGTAAATTTTTGTTCAACGCTGTTTCCCATTGAGTTGTTACTTTTGGTGTTTGCGCATTTAGTAATCCACAATTTAGCATTGCAAACGCTATTGAAATAATGGACGTAGTAATTTTTTTCATATTATTTTAGTTTAAATGTGTTTCGCTTTAACTTTATTGAGTGCAAACAGAACCTATGCCCAATGAAAATACATACTATTGGTAGTTTCTGAAATAACCAATATACACTCCATTTGTCAATTTTTTAGAGTTGCCTTGTTCATCATATAAATTGCACGAGAATACAGCTCTGAATTTCATACACAAATTGGCAATATATGTTTCCGAATATGGTATGTCTTGAACGTGTGTAATTTCAAATGTGCTGCCACTTTGGTTTATTGATGTAATATTATTATTTAGATTATTGGTAGTCCAATATTTACCATTTTCATCATACCATATAATTGTTATACCATTAATGCCACTATCTCCATATCCTTCCAAATCGTATGGATGACTTCCTACATTCAGATATGACCGGAATAGCCCATCTGATGGCATTCGTGAATTCAATTCGCCTTTGTATATTGTAAAATCAAACAAATCTTGCTTACTTCTAATATAAGACCAGTAAGTGAAAAATCTCTCATTTGTTCCAGTGTTAGATAAAGCATTTGCCGCAGCGCTTGTGTATACTACTTGATATAATTCATCTACAACCTTATGGTATTGTTTGCCATCAAACATAAAAGCAACCTGATAAGTATCGTTAATCGTAATCGACGAAGGGTCTGATAGGTCAATAGCAGGTTCTTCGGAAATAGTTTTTTTTGCGAATTCAATTGTGGTAATACATATTGCATTTTGGAAGGTCTGGCTTCTTTCAAGAACAAAAGTTGTTGCTGTTAATTCTTTAATAGTGTATGAAATGTATTGACGATCAAATATTTCCAATACATTATTTGTATAAGTAAAGCTTATGTAATTGCTAACGTATTTATTTCCTTTCTTATATTTCACTATTATATTTCCATCTTGCTTATTCGGAATATTCCAAGTTTCATCATCATTTACCCCAAGATCTATTTCAGATTTTATAGTATCTATATGACATATTGAGACTTCGCTTATCTTTGTCCAAACGCCCGATAACGACACTGTCGGCTCAACAATAGGATTATCCGGATCTGATGGGTTGTCGTTATCGTTATGAGTTTGTTCTTTCCCCGGTTCGTTTTTATCATCGCCGCAGGAGTTAAATACTACAGTGGTTAGGCCCATTGTGAGCAACAAGCCAATGATTAAAAAATACTTTTTCATTTTAGATTTGTTTTATTTTACTTTTTACCAGTCAGTTTTTTTCGATTGTCTAAAATCAAAGACCAAATGTTCTTTCTGTTTTATCGTTGCGAAGAAAACGAATATTTTTTATATGAACAAGCAAACTTTAATAAAAATTATCTTTAATGATAACGTGTCGCTTTTACAGGTAAGTTGTGATTCTTTTTGCAAAATATTTGCAGATAAACCAATAAAACAATAAGGCCTAGCTGTTTTTCAATCAGCCAGGCCTTATTGTTTCTTTTAGAATAAACTTTTTATTTTATCGCTTCCGCGCCGCCAATAATCGTAATAATTTCGTTGGTAATAGAAGCTTGGCGTAACTTGTTGTAGTTTAACTTCAGGTTTTGAACAAGATCGTCGGCATTGTCTGTTGCAATCTGCATAGCCGTTGTTCTGGCGGCATGTTCTGCAGCTAGCGAGTCTTGCAATCCGGAGAACAGTTCCAACTTGATTACTTTTGGTAGTAATTCTTGAATCAGTTCCGCCTTATTGGGTTCTATAATATAATCAATATTGGCTTCTAGATCGGTTTCGCATTGAACCGATTTGGATGAAAACGGTAATAATGTTTCTTGTTTAACTTCTTGTACGCCTGCCGATTTAAAATGATTATAGATGAAAACTACCTTGTCGATACGTTTTTCAATAAAGTCGGCCATCAGTTGTTCTCCAAATGCAAAGATTTCGGCATAATCCAGGTCATGAACAGTATCAATAGAACATGTTTCGCGTTTGATGCCAGCCCTGTCTATTGATTCCGCAATTTTCTTCCCTATCGGATATATTACCATTTGCTTTTTTTCATTGCTGTAGTTTCGATAAACTTCGTTGAATGCTTTGAAAATATTGCTATTGAATGCTCCGCAAAGACTGCTGTTCGATGATACAACAATGATAGCCACACGTTTTACGTCCCTCTCTTCCGATAAAACCGGGAGTTGGTCGCTATCCAGTGAGGTGATAAAGTTGTCGACAATAGAACAAAGTTTTGATACATAAGGAATGGAGTTTTCGATGGCTCGTTGCGCTTTTTTCAATTTAGCGGCCGAAACCATTTTCATCGCGCTCGTAATTTTACGGGTGGATGATATGGATTTGATCCTGTTCCTTATTTCTTTTAATGAAGACATTAATTAATTAACAATTAACAATTAATAATTAAGAATTGATTTGTATGGAATAAAATTCTTATTCCATACAATTTTATGGAAATTATGACAAGGTAAAGGTATCGACATTACTTGATAATAATTTCAACTCTTTGGCCACATCTCTGGCTTCCTGGTCTAAGATGTCGGTTATTTCGTTGGTCAGATTACCTTTTTTCAGTTCGTCCAATACCGTTACTTGATGCCTTAACTCAAGTCTTTCGATCAATTTTTTCTCAAATAAGGCTACATGATTTACTGCGACATCAGATAATAATCCTTTTGTACCGCAATAAATAATGGCAATTTGCTTTTCAACAGGTATAGGAGAATATGGCAACTGTTTCAATATTTCCACATTTTTTACCCCTTTGTCCAATACTAACTTAGTAGCGGCATCGAGGTCGGCGCCGAATTTGGAAAAGGCTTCCAGTTCACGGAACTGAGCTTGATCGAGTTTCAATGTTCCGGCTACTTTCTTCATAGCTTTTACCTGAGCGTTACCTCCTACACGCGAAACAGATATACCTACGTTGATAGCAGGACGGATACCGGCATTAAACAAGTCGGTCTCCAGGAATATCTGTCCGTCGGTAATAGAAATAACGTTTGTCGGAATGTATGCGGAAACGTCTCCGGCTTGGGTTTCAATCAATGGTAAAGCGGTAAGTGAACCTCCTCCTTTTACCATATGTTTAATAGAGTCCGGCAAGTCATTCATGTTTTTAGCCACGTCGTCGGAAGTTACAATCTTAGCCGCGCGTTCGAGCAAGCGTGAATGTAGATAAAAGATATCTCCCGGATAAGCTTCACGTCCTGGTGGACGACGTAATACCAACGAAACTTCGCGGTATGCTACGGCTTGTTTCGAAAGGTCATCATATACAATTAAAGCATGGCGTCCGGTATCCCTGAAAAATTCGCCGATAGTAGCTCCTGCGTAAGGAGAGTAGAATTGCATGGCGGCAGGATCGGATGCTCCGGAATACACAATAGTGGTATATTCCATGGCGCCATGTTCTTCTAATGTACGTTGTATATTAGCCACTGTAGACCCTTTCTGGCCTACGGCTACATATATACAATATACAGGATTTCCTGCTTCGAAGCTGGAGCGTTGGTTTATAATGGTATCAATAACGATGGATGTTTTGCCTGTTTGACGGTCGCCGATAATCAACTCACGTTGTCCGCGGCCGATAGGAATCATGGCATCAATCGCTTTTATTCCGGTTTGAAGTGGTTCACTTACAGGTTGGCGAAAGATAACCCCCGGAGCTTTTCTTTCCAGAGGCATTTCATAAAGTTCTCCTTCAATAGGCCCTTTACCGTCTACCGGATTTCCCAGTGTGTCTACTACACGTCCCAGTAAACCTTCTCCTACCTTGATAGAAGCAATTTTTCCGGTACGTTTTACTTCATAACCTTCTTTTATCTGGTCGGTTGCTCCCAATAATACGGCTCCAACATTGTCTTCTTCCAGGTTTAGCACAACTCCCATCGCGCCATTCTGGAATTCAATCAATTCGTTTGACTGAACTTTGTTCAGACCATAAATACGGGCTACACCGTCGCCAATGGTTAACACGGTTCCGACTTCCTCGAATTGCATCTTGTTTTTGATGCCTGCAAGTTCCATTTTCAGGATTTCAGAAACTTCGCTTGGCTTAATATCCGACATATTTTCTGTTATTTAATTACATTCAAAATTCACGTCAGTTTGTATGTTTACCTACAAAACCAATTAAATCTTTGAATCAAGATTATATAATTTGAATTCTTTTTTGATGGCATTCAATTCTCCCACCACACTCGCATCGAATTTGTTATTCTCTACATTCAATACAAATCCTCCAATCAATTCGGGGTTTATATGCGTGCTGAGTTGAATTGTTTTTTCTTTATAAACTTTCTGAATAATACTTAGCATTTCCGAAACGGACGTGTCGTCAATTTTTTGGGCGGAAACCAGTTCTGCCGAAATAATATTTTTCGAATTCCGGTAAAGTTTCTGGTATGACATGGATATGAAAAGCATTACATTTTCTTTTTTTTTGTCTACCACAAAGCGAATAAAATCTTCTGTAGTTTTGCTGATCGTTTTTCCGGCGGCAATTGTCAGGATTTTTATTCTTTCTTCTTTTGTAACAATCGGATTTTCGAAAATAGATTTAAGTTCTGGTGTATTGAAATATGTCTTTGATAAAAATGACATTTCTTCATATACCTGATCTTCAGCCTTGTTGTCTTCTGCAAAAGATAATAAAGCTTTTGCGTATCTTGTCGAAATTGGTCCTATTTCCATAATACTATAAAGTAGTTCAAAGTTTCAGGTTCAAGGTTGATAACACCGAACGTGGAACTTTATTTTTAGGATTGCGAAATTTTCATTTCATCCAATAATTTATCCACTAATTTTGTTTGTTCTGTTTCGTTGCTGAGTTTCTGTCTCATAATTTTTTCAGCAATTTCCAACGAAAGAACAGCTACTTGTCTACGAATGTCTTTCAACGCTTCTTCTTTTTCTTTTTGAATGGAAACCTGAGCTGCCTGGATTACTTTGTCGGCCTCTACGGTAGCTTGCTTTTTGGCTTCTTCCAACATTTTATTTTTGAGGGAAGAGCCTTCCTGCAAAATTTCCAATTGCTTTTGGCGTGCTTCTGCTAAAATATTGTCGCTGGTAATTTTTATATTCTCCAGCTGCAAATGGGCTTCTTCGGCGGCTTTCACAGAATTGTTGATGAAATCGCTACGTTTTTCCACCATACCGATAATAACGGGCCAGCCGTACTTGGCGAGTACGAAAAATACGATTCCAAATGCCAACAGCATCCAGAACAATAATCCTGTTTCGGGTATTAAAAGTGACATAATTTGCTGATTTTAGTAAAGCTACATAAAGAATAGCAGGCAGAGATTGGTATATCTTTACTTCTATTCTTGTTGTAACTTCACGAATATTGACAATTGTTTATTAAAGAGCAACCAACAAGCAAACAATGATAGCAAATAATGCGGCACCTTCTACAAGAGCTGCAATTACGATCATGTTTGTTCTGATGTCGTTGATAGATTCCGGCTGACGAGCCATAGCTTCCATC
Organism: Paludibacteraceae bacterium; assembly: GCA_031555675.1. GTDB lineage: Bacteria > Bacteroidota > Bacteroidia > Bacteroidales > Paludibacteraceae > JAISJU01. The sequence goes on from JAVBUB010000094.1 coordinate 12,493, forward strand.
GCACTGGAACCGATTTTACCGAGACCTAATCCTGCTCCGATAACAGCAAGTCCTGCTCCTATGGTTGCACCTAATTTTCCTATGCCTGCTCCGGCTGCTGCTTGTAATAAAATTGATAGTAACATTTCGTTTATTTTTAAGATTAATAATTATTATTTATTGATATTTCTTTAATTTG
>JAVBUB010000038.1:0-3362 GCA_031555675.1 Paludibacteraceae bacterium
TTATCATTTTGACTCTATCCAAAGTAGATAATTTGATATTCAGATTTACAAAAACTATTGCGACAGAATCGTTATTCTTACATAAACCAACTGTTGCTATTTATCAATTTAATGGGGCAAAGGTAATTCCGTGTCCCATCTGTCCGGCAAGGTCAAACATGTTTGCTGGGAAAATCTCCAGCCCTCCCTTTGGTCGGGTAGTATTTTCCCGCAAAACCTTGCCGGACAGGACACGGAATTGAGAATCGCCCGATGAAATCGAGTATGGTTTCAGAAAATAAATCATAAACAAAGATGAAAAGATTTGATTTTTATAAGGATGAAAAGATGATTTACTGGGAAAGGACGAGTTTCTCAGTGAAATCGAAGACCTACGAAGATGCTGTAGTCGTGGTGGAGCAACTGTTGGAAACCAACCTGAACGAGTCCGATACAGTATCCATTGATGGCTGTTGTTTCATTGAAAATGTTGGTATACCCATGACATTAGAACAAAATGAAGGTGCTTCTACAGCCAAAATTTTTAACAGTAATGATCAACTGGTTGCTTCAAATAGCACCAAAGACAGATAGCCTGAAATTATAAATTTTTCAAAATCTAATATTAAACCAAAAAAGAAATATCTTTGAGTCAAAATAGAGTTATTTGAGCAAATAAATCAATGCATTGTAAGGCAAATCGGTCGTTACTAAATCGTTACCCGTTCGGGTATAACTGTATTATTGTATGTTAATATACAAATTGTTACATCAGAACAAAGCGATCTCACGAACAACTGCGATTAAAGCACCCTTTATGGGATTTATGGGTGAAATGAACTTTTTAAACAATTTTGTCCTTTCGGTTATTATTATTGAAATACTATTCGATACGTTTTTTTCACTGTGCTAATCGGGTCGGCCTGAGCGGTTGAAGGATAAATTTTATTTTCGTGTGTCCAAGCCTCTTCAACTGCAAAATCGTCTATTGCATCGGGGTTATTCCCGTTCAGTTTCGATGAAAGAGAGTCGAAAAACAACTTCCATCTTTTATGATACAGATCCTTTAAAATTCCGGACCATTCGCGATTTGAATAATCTCCTAATCCTCCATTGATTGCAGCATTACGGTCTCCCCATGTGGCAATCAGCGTACGGGCATTCCATTCATACAGTTTCTTCTCATCTGAAGTAGCGCCTGCTTTTTTTGCCCGTTCAATCCATTTGCCTACCATAAAATCTGCTTGAGTGGAAAGCAATTCATCCTGTAAAAGAATCAAATTTAAAAACCGTTTAGATTGATTTTCAAATGATACTTTATCTTGTTTTTTGTATGCTTCCACTATTTTAGGGTAAAGTACATATCCTTCATTTGCTATTGCCTGCCTGACTATGTCGATCAGGTCATATTCAAAATTCTTATTGCCTTTGTATGATTCGGCTACAGAAAGCATTAATTCAACTCCTTTTCGAAATTCATCCGGATTATAATACATTTGGGTTGTACCCCATGTGGACACTTTAGTGACATTCAATGAAGGTCTTGCACAGAAGACTGATTCGGATGTGCCTTCCTGTGTTGAATTGTAAGGAGGGGAATACGCCGTTTTTCCAAAAATCAGCCAAGTGTTTTCCAGTGTCTTGTCTTTTTTCCCATAACGCATGAATGGGTAATTACTCAACCACGAGTCTTTGGTGAATTTTTCTTCCCGCCACGGGAATTCGCTGGTAAACTCATAAATAACCGGATTATTTTCTGAGCCTTCCATGGTATAGCCTATTCCTTTCAAGTGTTTACCATTCGAATGTGTAAGCGCCGAATAATATCCATCAATCAGGCGATCCATTTTGCCAAACAGTCCGATGTTGCCACCAAAATTGGGAAGGATGCCAAACAGCCAGTCATGTTTACCGAATCCGTCTTTGCGGTACCATGGCGACAGGGTGTCGCCCCACATGGGCCTCGAGTCACTCATTAAATCGACAATAACAACATCTCCTTGTGGAAGTGGCTCTATCAATTCCGGACGGGGGTTGTTTCCCCAGCCCATAATCACCCATTTCGCTTCGGAATTCGCCTTTTTCATGGTATTCCATATTTTTTTGCCGGCAACAGCAATATCCACACCTTCCGAACTACCTTCGTGAAAGGGGTCAATGCTATAATACTTTGCTTTCCCGAATAGCTTTCCCATCTGTTGGTAATAAATATTCGCGATTCTGTCGAAATTGGGATCTGTCGGTTGTAAAAAGGAAGGTCGCCGGAATCCGCACCACAATCCTCGATCAGAAGCATTGATCTTTAATTTTTCACTTGCATTATTGGGAACCATCCCCGAATACCCTGCAAATACCGGTTCTATTCCGAACTCTTTCATTCGAGCCAGTATTTTTTTCTGGAGTTCTACTTGTCGTGCGTACCAACTATCGGGATTGGGACCTCCCCAGCCTTCGAGATTATTCATCAACCACCAAGCTTGGAAGGCAGGGCCTGCAATAAAATCATTTATTTCATCCTTATTGTAGCCTAATTCTTTTAATACATTGTACCATACTGTTTCGGTACCGACAATGGATAAAGGTAAATTTATTCCATGTAAGGCCATCCAGTCTATTTCTTTTTCCCATCGTTCCCAGTCCCAAAAAGCCATTGTATAGGAATAAGTACAATAATTCAAATCATAACGGATGGTCTGAGCTGTTTCTTTATAAACTTTTTGAGACACTTTAGGGAGTACGGAGGGGAGTTTTATGTTCATGTTGTTCCAACTAACCATTACCCCTACGTAATACTTTAAATACCAGTGAATACCCGTTGCTATACTCACATAATTGTTGCCTCTTACAACAATTTGTTTTCCAACTTGATTGATTTCAAAAAAATCTTTGTCGGACTTTTCATTGACAAGTTCTGTTTTTATCTTTTTTGAAGCGCCTTTATCTATACGTTCTAATAGTCCTTCTATGGGAGAATTAGCACTTATGAATTGAATGGATAAAAAACAAATGAATATCAAAAAAACGATATGTCGAATTGGGTTAAGCATATTATTTTAAATTCAATAGTATTTAAAAATATTACAAATTTTTATCAAATGTAAGTTTTCTTTATGAGACTTGTATCTTTTAAAAAAATGAAGATTTTGCAGATATGTAAAAAGGGGATTTTGGGTTAATTCTTTTTTTGAGGTGCTATTTTTATTTATTTATTCTTTGTTCTTTTTTATCCCTAAAAAACAACAAAAAACGACTCGACGATTTAAACGCGCTCCGCCTGTCGGCTACGCTTGAACGGAAAATCGTCAATATGGTGCCTACGGCATTTTTTTGACGGGCAAAGCCATGAAGCGCGCTTTATGCGCAGGTCAGAATTAGCGCGGGCA
>JAVBUB010000021.1:0-2660 GCA_031555675.1 Paludibacteraceae bacterium
CACCATTCTTGTCCGGTAAACTGTTTGGCATCATCTATTATCTGTTGATGCAGCGAATTATTAAACAGCAATCCGTCATTGGTTAACTCAGCAATGATGTAATCGGCAACCGTCCATTTTTCAGGTTCTTTTGTTTCTTCGTTTTCGCCTTCATGCAGCACATATTCGCCATAACGGATTAAATAACGCAAGATATGAAGTGACGCTTTTTCCAGATCATCGTCATCTTTGTTTTTACGTGGAGTTGTTACTACATTCTGTTGTTCGGCAAGAGCCCTTCTTTCGGATTCATAAAGATCAGATACAGCCTGTTTGCGTTGTGTAAAATCTTTTTCGCGCTTGCCTTTATTTATCTTAGTGATCTCTGCATACAATATAGATTCTTCAATATCAAGCGTTTTACTACACTCACGAACGTATACGGAACGCATTATATTATCGGGAATCAACGCTATACTGCGTACAATATCGGTAATAAGCAGTGCTCTTTTGACTGGATCTTTACCGGCTTCTTCGAGCAGTAATTTTGTTTTAAAACCTATAAAATCGGATTGATTCTCATTAATATAATTGATAAACTCAGATGAATCTTGTTTGCGGGCAAATGAATCGGGATCTTCTCCTTCGGGAAGCAATACTACTTTTACGTTCATACCTTCTTCAAGTAACAGGTCAATTCCACGGATAGAAGCTTTAATACCTGCCGAATCACCATCATATAGCACAGTAATATTAGGCGTAAAGCGGTGTATTAACCGTATTTGCCCTGCTGTGAGCGATGTTCCCGACGAAGCCACGACGTTTTCGATGCCCGCCTGATGCATGGAAATAACATCGGTGTATCCTTCTACCAAGTAGCAACAATCGGCTTTTACAACACTGTGTTTAGCAAAATAAATACCATATAATTCGTTGCTTTTATGATAAATTTCGGATTCCGGCGAATTCAGGTATTTGGCCGTTTTGGCATCCGTTTTTAAAACACGTCCGCCAAAGGCCACCACTTTACCCGAAAGTCCGTGAACAGGAAACATCACACGCCCACGAAAACGATCGGCCACATAATTATTTTCGCCTTCAATGGTTAAACCTGTTTTAACAAGGTATTCCTTTTTATAGCCATTTTTCAACGCGTCTTTGGTAAAAGCATCACGTTCTTCCAAACAATATCCCAACTGGAATTTTTCAATAATATCGTCGCGAAAACCACGTTCTTTGAAATAAGCAAGACCTACAGCTTTTCCTTCGGTATGCTGATGTAAAATAGTAGAAAAATATTTTTGGGCATAAGAATTAAGCACGAGCATACTTTCGCGATCGGTATGATGGGCTATTTCTTCGGGGGTAAGTTCTTTCTCCTGAATTTCAATGTGGTACTTTTTCGCTAAATAGCGCAAAGCTTCCACATACGAAATAGATTCGTGCTCCATAATAAAATGCACGGAATTTCCTCCTTTACCGCAACCAAAACATTTAAAAATATCTTTGGCAGGAGAAACCGTAAACGAAGGCGTTTTTTCGTTGTGAAAAGGACAGCATCCAATATAATTGACTCCTCTTTTGCGCAATGTCACAAAATCGGAAACAACATCAACAATCTTGGCTGATTCGTATATGCGGTCAATAGTAGCTTGGTCTATCATTTTTCTTAAAACGCAAATATCACAGACTACAAATTTACGGATTTTTTACTACAAAGACATTAAGTTCTTAAAGAAATAGGATATTAATAGATATTTATTGATATTTGCTTTGCGGTATGCATTGACAACACGAACCCACTTAACAAAATATCCTAATGTCATATCAATGAATATCTATTTATATCTTTGCATTCTATTATGAAAGAACAAAAATATCTACTTCGAAAAAAGATAAAAACAGAATTATGTAAGCTGACCGATGAAGAAAAAAAATATCAGTCGGAAGTAATTCTTAAGAAATTGGAAAATCTACCTGAGTTTCAATCTGCAAAAATCATTTTGATGTATTGGTCTTTGCCAAACGAAGTTGACACTCGTAGTTTCATAGAAAAATGGTCTCAACAGAAAACTATCCTTTTACCTGTTATACAAGAAAACGAAATTGTTTTGAGATATTTTACAGATCACTCATGTCTGATTACCGGAAAATTCAATATTTGCGAACCAGCTACGGCAGAATTTTGCAATTTTGCGAGCATAGATTTATGTATTATTCCGGGAATAGCTTTTGACAGCCGAGGAAACCGCCTCGGAAAAGGAAAAGGTTTTTATGATCAGTTTTTACCTAAAATTACTTCAAAGAAAATAGGCATTTGCTTTGGCATACAGTTTATTGAAGATATTCCTCATGATGACTGGGATGTAAAAATGGATTTGGTTTTGAGTGCGGGACTTGGTTCGAACACGGATAACACAGAGAATACGGAATAACACGGATTTGAAATTGCAATAAATGTAATATTTTATATGTGTTCTATAAACTTACAGCAGATAATTTCTCAAAAAGAAATTATCTGCTGTATTCATATTTATTTAAAAAGCGGATCCGGTAAAACCGAATCCGCTCTCTCACTCATTATTCACTTGTAATCACTCTTTCATTCACTCGCTTTCGCGCTCTTTTCTTATGCTGTGTTTTTACTTTCTTTTATGATATGGCCACTTTCTTGCCATTGA
>JAVBUB010000023.1:0-10014 GCA_031555675.1 Paludibacteraceae bacterium
TTCTTTTTCCATGATCTTATTTTTATTGTTTACATTTTCAAAGATAGGCATTCTAAGTAAATGATAAAATTTTATTATGCGTTTTTTACAAAACAATCACTCTAAACTAAATACATAAACGCTACTTATTTTATTGCGCATTTTTGGTTATTTTGTGCAATTTTTATATCTTTGCAAAATTCTAAGCTAACAATCATACTACTATGATTAAAGAACAATTTGTAAAAATTTACGAAAAAAGTTTCAAGGAAAATTGGGACATGAAGGCCTATTCTGACTATGGTTCCGATATTAATTTTACTTATGCACAGTTGGCGGAAGAAGTAGCTAAACTACATCTTTTATTCGAGAAAGCGGGCATTAACAAGGGAGATAAAATTTCCCTCATCGGTAAAAACTCATCCAGATGGGCTATTACTTACATTGCCACTACAACTTATGGCGCCGTTATTGTTCCTATCTTGTCCGAATTTAATCCCAATGATGTTCATCATATCATTAACCATTCCGATTCTATCTTATTATTTACTACCGATAAGATATGGGAAAACCTTGAAGAAGAAAAAATTCCGGATGTCAGAGGCGCACTTTCTTTAGATACATGCGAATGCCTATATCAAAAAGATGGAGAATCTATTCAGGGTATTGTGGATGGGTTAAATGAAAGTTTCGCTTCGCAATATCCCGATGGTTTCAAACAAGAGCATGTTGTTTATCCTGATATTAGCAACAAGGAAATTGCTTCTATCAATTACACTTCGGGTACAACCGGATTTAGCAAAGGAGTTGTTCTGCCCGGAAATGCGTTGGCCGGAAATGTTACATTCGGTATTTGGACTAAATTACTACAAAAAGGCGACCGGGCTTTATGCTTCTTACCATTGGCGCATGCTTACGGTTGTGCTTTCGACTTCCTTACCGGAACCGCTGCTGGTGCGCATGTTACCTTCTTTGGTAAAATTCCATCTCCAAAAATTTTATTGAAAGCATTTGAAGAGGTAAAACCTACCGTTATTTTTACGGTACCGCTGATTATGGAAAAAATCTATAAAATGCAAATATTACCTATGTTGAACACCCGCGCCATGAAATTAGCATTAAATATTCCTTTATTAGATGCTAAAATATACGCTGAAATCCGGAAAAAACTGATCAACGCTTTAGGAGGGGAATTTTTTGAAGTTATCATAGGTGGTGCACCCATGAATAAAGAAGTAGAACAATTTTTACTTAAAATAAAATTTCCGTTTACCATTGGTTATGGCATGACCGAATGCGCGCCCCTCATTAGCTATTCCAACCATAATGACTTTATACCCTTTTCTGCCGGACGCATTCTCAACAATATGGAAGTTAAAATACTATCTTCCAATCCTTACGAAGAAGTAGGCGAAATATGTGTCAGAGGCGAAAACTTAATGTATGGATATTATAAAAATGATTCCGCTACCAAAGAAATTTTCGATGAAGAAGGTTGGCTCCATACAGGAGATTTAGGAACAATCAGCAAAAATGGAGATATTTTTATCCGTGGACGCAATAAAAGTATGATCCTGGGAGCCAATGGACAAAATATTTACCCAGAAGAGATAGAAGCCAAACTTAATAATATGCCATTTGTGATGGAAAGTCTGGTAATCGAAAAAAACGGAAAGCTGATCGCTTTGGCTTATCCCGATTATGAAAGTATAGATGAAGCCAACATTCCGCAATCGGACATACAAATACTCATGGATGAGAACTTGAAGATCCTGAATAAATCGGTAGGTACATATGAAAATATTGCAAAAATTCAACTCTACCCGAATGAATTTGAAAAAACGCCAAAGAAAAGCATCAAACGTTATCTGTATAGTCAAATAGTCAATTAAAAATCAAGTCATTATACCTAATAGCCATTTTTTTTTGTTTTTTTCAAAAAAAGTGTCATTTTTTATTTGGATATAAAATTATATATGTAACTTTGCATCGATATTTAAGTTGAGAATTTAATAATTGTTTAATCGTAAAAAGGTAAAGAAAATGAAAAAGTTAGTATTATTTTTCGCAGCAGCCGTTGCTATCTCTTTCGCATCTTGCGGATCAAAAACTGCTCAAACTGAAGAAGCTCCAGCAACTGACGAAGTTGTTGTAGTAGAAGAAGCTACTCCAGCTACAGAAGAAGCTACTCCAGTAGCAGAAGAAGTAGCAGCAGAAGCAGCTCCAGAAGCAGCACCTGCAGAATAATTAATGCACTGAAACAAAAGAGTCCGTTTTTCAACGGACTCTTTTTGTTTATATATACTTCTTATTTATCCAACTTTCCAAATACGTTCTGTAATAATGTGGTAGTACGGGCAGCTACATTTGTTCTAATATCAAGTTCCTGTACTGCTACTTTAGTAAACAATCCATCTAATGCTTTTCCGGTAACATAATTTGCCAGATTTGGTTCCATTGCATTAAAGTCAATACCCGTAACCTGAGATACCAACAAAGAGAGAATTGCGTTGTCTGCAATATAGTTATTAATGCCTACCAAAGCAGACCAAGCAGAATTGGGCGTATAACCTGCCACCGAAACTGTTTCCAACGAAGAAGTAATAGATGGCTTAAATGCAGCTTGCAACTGAGTGTAAGTATGATCCTGCAAATATTGAGTTGCAGCATTGTCTGCTCCCCATAAAATTTTTGTACCATCCGTAATAGTCATACTTGTAATAGTCGACACAAAAACATTTACTGCCTGAGGAGCCGCATCTTCTGCCGCACTATTTATTAAAGTAGTTAACGTTTTTTCTAAATTAACGTCAATATTCAATACTGACAATAACAATTTTGCTGCAAAATTATTGCTATCATTAATAGCTTTTACTGCCTGAAAAGTCTTTTGAGCATCTTCGGGCAAATCAATATGTATATCACTATCCAAATATCCACCGGGCTGACTAACAATATCAACAGCTCTGGATGTACCGATTTCAAGAGCTTGTTTTAAACCCGCCACTGTTTGCAAATCATTCCAATTCTCGCCTTCTTCACAGGATACTAAGCCAAACGCAGTCAACAAAACGAACAGAAAAATCTTTTTTGTTCCCATATTAATAGATTGTTAATAATGATAAATAGATTACATTTGCAAATGTAACAAAAAATTATCTATTATTGGGGTGGTCAGATTTCTAAAACATAAGGATATCAACAAAGAAAGTTGGGACAATTGCATAAACCATGCAACCAACCGTATTGTTTATGCCTGCTCGTCGTATTTGGACACTGTTTCTCCGGGTTGGTGCGCCCTTATTTACGAGGATTATCGCTTTGTAATGCCACTTCCGGTAAAAAAACAATTTGGCTTTTCTCAAATTATTCAACCATTATTGACCCAGCAATTGGGAATTTTTTCCGGGGAACCTGTTACCAATAAAATAATAGCATCTTTTGTTGATGGGCTGAATAATTATAAATACGTTTATCTAGCATTCAACAATACAATAACCGATATTGAAGATAAGAATATCGTCCTTGGAGAAAATCCTAACTATGTGCTGGATTTATCCAAAAGCTACTGCGAACTGGAAAGGAATTTTTCCAAAAACACCATCCGGAATATCCGGAAAGCAAAAGAATTTGGTCTGAAAGCAGAGGTTATTAACATTGATACTTTTTTATCTTTTTATCTTCATTATGAAAAAGGTGGAATGCCTGCGATAATAAAAAAAACAATTCTGCAAATTGATAAAAAGACTAAGGGAGCATTGGAATTTCATGGTGTGTTTTCTAACGAAGGAAATCTGATAGCTGTTAATGCTTTTTTATCCGGATATTCCCGCTATATCAACCTGGCACCAGCATCTTCTCCCGAAGGATTTCGCCAATCGGCCATGTTTTTATTGTTAGCCACATTTATAGAAAAACACGCAGGGAGCAATGTCATATTAGACTTTGAAGGCAGCCGTATAGAAGGTGTTGCCCGGTTCTATAAAGGCTTCGGAAGTAATTATTGTCCTTATTATTCCCTTTCAAAAGGTAAGATGCCTTACATTTTAAAGATATTCTGGAAAATAATGGGAAAAATTACCTCATAAATTAGGCATCTACTTCTTCCATTTCTAATTTTTCAACTACTACTTTCTCTTTCTTTGCCATATTCATTACCACCAACTGGGCAATGTCAATTACCTGCGAAGCGCCGGCATTGGCAAACGTTTTCTTGCAAAGCGGACAAGCGGTAATGAGGGTATCATTATCCGGATTTATTTTTTGCAATACGTCTACAGCTAGTTGATTTTTTTGTTTGCCGGAGATTTGCGTATTCCCTAAACTACCTCCGCAACAAAGAGCATTTTCCTTACTGTATCCGGTATTTTTCAATGGGTTCATTTTTTGTATCAGGCGGCGGGGTGCTTCATAAATACCCGAACCTCTTCCCAATTCACACGGATCGTGATATACAACGGCTTCGGTAGTATTAACAGATACAGAGATTTTACCTTCTTCTACCAATTGCAATATATACTCGCTATGGTGCATTACCTTCACATTCTCCAGTTGGTAATCTTCGTTAAACACGCGATAACAAATAGGGCAGGACGTTACCAATATAGTAGCCCCCGAATTCACAATAATATCCTTATTGGCATCTATCAACTGCTGCGCGGCTTTTATTTGTCCGCTCAATTTTAATGGCCTTCCGCAACAAATAGAACCGTCTTTATCCATAAATTCATACTTAACACCCGAATTTTCCAGAATTTGCACCATCGAATTCTTGACAGAAGGTGTTAAATGGCTCATGCAACCGGCAAAATAAAGAATATCAGCTTTAATTATTTTTTCATTTTTCGGCAAATAAGTAATACCTGCCTTGCCTTCATGACGTAACTCCTTACGTGCTGCAAGCCTCAGATTTTCCGAATTTATCTGTACCGGACAGGCTTTGTTACACCGGCCGCAAACCAGGCAGTTATCTAATTGATTGATGTCAGGATTATGATGACGTAAGTTTCTTATAAAATAAGAGGGCTGCACATTGGCAATATTAGTAGCATTGGCCAACTGACAGGAGTTGATACAAATACCACAACGTGAACAAGAAAATATTTCGGCTTGCGAAAACCCGTTATTTATACTTTTTTGCGGTTTGATACCCGCATGACGCATAAAAATAAGAATCGGTTCCGAAAATATGTGCATGTAACGCGAAAACGGAACGCCAGCAAAGAATGTACCCAACGTTAAGGAATAAAGCCACCAAAAAGGTGCTACAGATTTCAGCAGAGCATCATGCGAAATAAACGACGCTAAAAAATGTCCAATAGAACCGGTAAGGAAAGAACCTGTACCATAAGCACCGGAAGTAATACTCTCAGCAATCAGCCGGGCCGGAAAAATACACCAAAGGGCATACATGGTTATTTTATCACCCACACGCAGTTTGGTGGTGCGCTTCATGCCGAATACTTTGGAGCGAAAACGTTTGGTATAAGCTAGAATACATCCGGAAAGTATGATGAGTAACAAAAAATCCATGGTAAAATCCAAAAAACTTTTTTGAACAGAGAAATCGACCACCGTTTTGGGTAATGAACGGCTACCTTCGGTTTCAAAATATTTTAAAAAGATAGGGAAGTGAGGTAGTTCGAGAAAGTCTGAGCCATGCCTTACAACTCGTGCTTCTATCCCTCCGAACACAATCAGCAAAAACCAGCCAAACGCCAAACTGGTATGCATGAATCCCAACATAAAGTTGGTTTTAAAAATACGGATATGCAATAAACTTTCAGATACAGTTTCTTTGAGAAATCCCCAAAAGTTAACAGGTTTCAATCCTCTGAAAAGCCTTAATCGGTCGGAACCTTTGCCCAATTCTTTTACCCATCGGATAAATTTATAGAGCATCGTCGAAAAAAAGAATATCAATCCGAGGTAAAACGGAATAACAAAAAAAGGGATGATATCTAAAATGTATTTGTACATAAAAAGGTCTATAAGATAAAGTTTTAAGTAGTAAGTTCTAAGTTTTAAGTTGTCGGACACACATGCTGTTGAACATTTAACTTAAAACTTATTACTTAGCACTTATAACTCAAATTGGTTTATTTTTTAACTTTAAATCGTTTTATATCTTCTTCGAGCTCTTTGAAATTTTGCTCTTTTATAATTTTCTTTTGTTCCAATTTATATTTCTCAAATTCCATATTTGCTTTTTCCAAAGCTTGAGCATGGCTTATTTTTCCTGCATGTAATAGTAATTCACGACCATTGAGTTGTAATATTTCATCTAATTTTTTAATCCAATCGACCATATACATGGGCTTATGCTGCTGAACCATTGCTTCTGCAAAAGCGAGATATTGTTCCACAATCAAACCCAATAATCTCATTTCATTTTCATTAAGATAATTTTTAGCAATACTCACATCATTTTTTTGAACAGCTTCAGAACTTTTCTTTCCACAAGACTGCATTCCCATAAGGGGTAATGCCGCATCAACGCGTCGATAAACAAGCTCTGCCGATGTCTGCTGACTAATGGCCCAAAGTAATTTATTTTGAACTATTTTGAAAAACTCAATGGTTTTCTCATTTTTAGAATCATAATCAATACTCGTAGTATAAATATCTTTTATTTTTTGGTAAAAAAAGCGTTCAGACAGACGAATTTCACGAATACGTTCTTGTAATTCATTAAAATAATTCATTGAACTCCCCGATTTAAAACGGTCATCATTCAATGCAAATCCTTTAACAATGTACTCTCTTAAACGTTGTGTCGCCCAAATTCGAAACTGTGTTCCTTGCTTTGATTTCACACGATAACCAACAGAAATAATGACATCTAAGTTGTAAAAATTAGTCGGCTTAGTAGAAAAATCGGAAATTCCGATTTTTCTCATTACAAGATCTTCATCAAGCTCCTGTTCCTTAAAAACATTAAGAATATGTTCATTTATAGTTGCTCTTGATTTTCCAAAAAGCAATGACATTTGTTCTATATTTAACCATACAGTTTCATCCTCAAGGCGAACATCTATTTTAACATTGCCTTCTTGATTTTGATATATAAGAATTTCACCTGGTTGCATCTTATTTATTTAAAGTAAAGAACCGCCTTATCTGCAACACTACATTTCGTGTATTGACATTTCGCGGACAAGCCAGTGTACATTTTCCACACAGCATACATTTTTCTATTTCATCGCTCACGGCTTGTGTATCTCCACGAAGCACCAGCAGGTTTATTTTCCGCAAACTGAATTGCGTAAAATTGCTTGCGGTACAAGTTCCCGAGCAGGAACCACATGATATGCAGGTATCAAACGATGGTTCTTGTTCTGATAAAAATATTGCCAATGAGTTGTCTACCTCATCGTAATTCAATGATTTATCTTTATTGATTGTATATCCGAAATTTACCATTCTGATTTAGAATTTAGAATTTAGAATTTAGAATTACGACACAATCAACGATGCATCTAAATATAATTCTAAATTCTTAATTCTCAATTATTAATTAAATTCTTGTGTATCTCCAATACGGCCGAACAGGCATCGCTCAATGTTTCGTTGATACTTTTGGGACTGGTACAGGCTCCGGCTACAAATACACCAGGAACATGGGTTCTGTTGTCGTCCAAATGGCAATCGTTGATAGCCAGAAAATGGTCGTCATTTTCTTTTAAGCCTAAGTTATCAAACATGGCTTTATTGCTTTTGGCAGGCTCAAAACCAACCATCAGTACCAACAAATCAACCGTCATTTTCATGGGACGACCCACCAATGTATCATCTACCTTAATAACAATTCCATGCTCCTGGTTTTCGGCTGCTTCTGATAATCTTCCTCTTACGAAGCGGACACGGTGTTTTTGTTGTGCTTCCAGGTAAAGTTGTTCAAATCCACGGGCAAACATGCGTAAGTCCATATAAAAATTAAACACTTCCGTATCAGGGAGCATTTCTTTTATTTCAATAGCCTGTTTCACGCCGGTAACGCAGCAAACCCTGGAGCAATAGATATTACCGCATTTCTCGTCGCGAGAACCTACGCAATGGATAATACCAACCCTTTTAGGTGTTTTGCCTTCGGCTGTTTTAATACCGCCATTGGCAAACATTTTTTCGAGATCGGCCGATGTTATTACATTATTATATATACCATAACCGTATTCTTCTTTGCGATGAGCATCAAATAAATCGTATCCGGTAGCAATCAAAAGCGCATCTGCCCTGAGTTTTTTTCCATCCGAAAGGTTTACATCAAAGTTGTTATCTTTCTTTTCGGTCGATATTACTTTTGTATTGGTTTGAATGGTAATATTCTTGTGTTTGGTTGCCTCTTTCAGATTGTCAATTATTTCATGAGACGGGCGCTTATTGGGAAAAAGCCTGTCCCAATTCCTGACATGTCCACCCAATTCGGTTTCTTTTTCAACCAATGTAACATTATAATTCAGTAAGGCCAATTGCTTGGATGCTTCCATTCCGGCTATTCCGCCACCAATGACTACAATATGTTGCAAGCCCCCTAAATCCGCCTCAAGGGGATTTTTTGTATTTACATTATTTTCTGGTTTTTCCATATTTAAATTATATCATCTCTTAAAAGCACTCTTTAAGTCCCCTAAAACTATTTCCTTTTTCTTTCTCCTTTGGAGAAAGTCCCGAAGGGGATAGAGGTCGGGGATTTAGGGGGCCGTTATTTTCAATACACTTGGACAACGTGGTTGTCCCAACTCTTTGTTATTTAATCCGGTGTATTTTTTCTTCGGATCGTATTCCACTCCTATTTTATCCAACAGAGGTTCTACAGATACCTGGTGCATTTGAAGACCCAAGTCCCAAGGATCAAATCCCAATACTAGACCGGCCAGTTCTTCGTAAGTAAATACAGGAATGCCAAAACCATTTTCGCCGTATGTCTTGCCTTCAAGTTCGGCAATAGCATATTGCCATCTATCTAAAAAGTAAGGACATCCGGGACAATTGGTCAGAATAAAATCGGGTTTGTAAGGCTCCATCGAATCAAACTTCCGTTTGCTGCAAGCAATAGAAAAACCGCGGTTGGCCTGAACAAGATACTGTCTGAATCCAAACCCACAACAAGCCCGGCGTTCGGGATAATCGACCACTTCGCCTCCCCAACTTTCTATCATACCGGCCAATACATACGGATGCTCTGCTCCACCGACTCCTTTGGTCGGAAACATTTTTGCATAATGGCAACCGATGTGCTCTACACCACGCAAAGGCTGTCCGGTTTCTTTGTTTACCAGTTTATATTTGGCCAAAGCTGCTATTTCATTGCGGAATTTATACGTTAAATCGCTGGTATGAGCCAGGTTCTGTGGAACATCAAATTCGCGTTTGGTAGCTTTATAAAGGTTTTCACGGGCTTTTTCGAGTTGTTGCGGAAAATGTTTCCATGTTTCCAGAATCTCGGTATAAAGTCCAAAGGAAGTAATACAGGAAGAAGTGAAATTTTTATAACCATGTTCGGTCATCAGCGAAAACTGGCGGGCTACCATGGTTTGTGTGGTTTCGAAAGGTACCACATCGGTATGATAACCAATACCTGAACAGGTTGAATGATGTTTTGTTTCGAAGAGATCTTTTTGAAGCGAATCAGTCATAATTCGCCAAAAAGTGGTTTCGGCTGCCGGAAAGAAATTTTGTCTGATGCAGCTGCGCACATAAAAATAATGATCGTCTGCAATTTCTTTCTGGTACTCCGCCCAAATTCTTCTTTTACCTTCTAATTTCATAATTTAAGGGAACTATTAATGATTTCCGCTGTTTTCCGTAAATATTTTCTGCATATACTCGCAACTACCTGTTTCGTCGAACTGTATACCCATTTCGTTGGCCTTTTGCTCCGAATATTTTTCAATAATATCATAATGCTCCAATGCTCCGGAAACTTCAAAAATCTGATGAATTTCGTCCAATGTTTCTTGTGGAATTTTACGCAAAATGCCGGGACCATCCTGATTATAATTGGCTCCGGCACGTTCAAACACTCCCTGTATATCC
>JAVBUB010000026.1:0-8477 GCA_031555675.1 Paludibacteraceae bacterium
ATTGCAGGAGATAAATATGTGAAACCTTACGATGTAAATATCGATGACGTTATATTTAATGAACTAATGGTAAAACCAACTCCGGCTGTAGGCTTGCCCGAATATGAATATATTGAGCTTTATAACAGGACGGATCAAAAATTTAACCTTTCGGGATTTCATTTGGCAGATGGCTCAAAGAAGTATATTATTGAAAATGCGATCATACAGCCTCATGCTTATCTATTAATTTGTGCCGAAAGTAAAGTCAAAGAGTTTGAGGTGTATGGAACTTGTAGCGGAATGAATTCTTTTCCGGGATTGACCGATTCCGGAAAATTTCTTTGGCTCGAGGATAGTGATGGAAATATTATTTCGTGGGTAGAATATTCGGACAAATGGTATCAGGATAATTTCCGGTCGGGTGGAGGATGGTCGCTTGAATGTATTGATGCTGATAATTTAAGCAATGATGCCGGTAATTGGCATGCGTCTACAGACAGTAGGGGAGGAACGCCTTGTGAAGTTAATTCCGTGGCACGATATAACCCCGATATTTTAAATCCGGAAGTGATAAAGACGGCTGTTTTGCCTGAAAATAGTATTGAGATATTTTTTAGTGAACCGATGAATATTGATGCTTTGGCTGATGAGAGTAATTACGAAGCTAATAATCATATTGTCAATATTAAAGTCCAACTACCGCAGGCAAAATCTGTAAGACTCTTTTTCGAAAAACCGTTTATCGAAAGTATTATATATGAAATCGGTTTAAGAAATATAACTGATAAAGCTGGAAATAACTTGCTAAATAATGTTGTGAGATTTGCCATTCCGGAAAAAACAGAACCGTTGGATATTGTAATTAATGAAGTTTTATTCAATGCTTCTGCGGATGGAGCCAAATACGTGGAGCTGTATAACCGGTCGGACAAAACGCTCGATTTATCGGATCTGATAATAACTACCCGAAAAAATGATGAGTTGGCATCTGGTAGTTTACTTTCGCCTGCCGGAATGCTATTTTTCCCTCATGAATATGTGGTGTTAACATCAGATGTTGATGCTGTTTGCGAACAATATTATTGCAGCGAAGCGGCCCGGAAAATTAAACTGGGTTCTTTTCCATCTTATTCTCAAGCAACCGGAACGGTAGTATTGGTAACCAGAAATGCACAAATTATTGATGAATTCTCATATACGGAAAAGATGCATCACAGCATGGTGAAGAATAAGAAAGGGGTTTCGTTGGAGCGAATCAATCCCAATGAATATACACAGGACCCAAGTAATTGGCATTCGGCTTCTTTTGATTGTGGATATGGAACACCGGGGTATCAGAATTCCCAGTATTTAGATGATATGTACTTGAAAAATAAAACAGTTTGGGTTGAACCTGAAACTTTTACTCCGGACAATGATGGTATTGACGATGTGCTGAATATCTATTATTCTGTAGGGCAAAACGGATATACGGCAACCGTTGCCATTTATGACGCAGCAGGTAATCGCGTAAGGAAACTAGCCAATAATGTCTTACTTAGTACAGAAGGTACTCTAAGATGGAACGGCGAAAACGATAACGGGCAAGTTTGTAACATTGGCATCTATATTTTGTATATGGAACTGGTGCATATAAACGGGCATGTAAAGAAATATAAATTACCTTGCGTGCTTTTGTAAGAGGAGCTTACTAAAAACTTCAACCTCAAAGTACGCGAAGTTTAAACAAAGGGGACAAAATAATATAATTGATTTCCAATCTCCTTTGCGATCTTTGTGGTAAAATTTTATGCTCTGAATGTTTTTGTTGTACAATTAGAAATAAAAGTCGTAAGCACTGAGAGAAACCAACATATCATTTCCTTTTTGAGCAAAACCTATTTTATTTTCTCTCGAAAGCCAACCTAGAGCCAACATGAGTTCTTGCCTCTCAAATCCGGTTACTTCTTCTAGTTGTTTCATAGTTAAAGATCTTTTTTCCGATAGCAAGCGCCATATAATGCCGGCATTTGCTCCAATGTCAAATTTAATCATATTTACTTAAGTTAATGGTTAAGTCATACATTTTTATATAACGTAAAAAATGTTAAAATATTTTAATTTCACATCAAAAATGAGTTGTTTAAATAGTAGAACACCTTTTTTCGCTACTAATAATTTGCCAGCGGTAAACAATACATGCGAATATAAAATAAATGCCGGTTTGCAGCCAAAGACTGAAATATTCGGAACTAACTTGTTTTAGGCTTGCTCCCATAGAATTTATTTTTAAAAATCCTTCGATACCGAATGTTGACGGAATAAGATACGAAATGGCTTTCCACACGGGATGAATGTGACTTGGCGGCCAAGCGTATCCGCTCATAAAGAGGAATATTAACGAGGTAAACAAGAATAATAAAAATGGTGTTTCCCTGTTAGTGAAAAATACGGATATGGTAATACCAAAAAAAATAACAGAAAGTAAAAATGGCAACAAAAACAAAGCCAAATGAAGCGGGTTGCCAATGTGTGGCAGCCTAAAAAGAACCGGAATAACAAATAACACAAAGAAGGCATTGAACGAGTAAATTAGTAAATAAGTTGTAGATTTACCCAACACAATGCGGAATGTTCCATGGAACTCGCGTTGCTTGGGTATCAATTCCCTGAAAGTGTTTTCTTCTCGGGCTGTACCAGCCAATATGCCAATACCCAGGATCAGCGTTTGCTGGATAATAAGTACCAACACAGGTGGCAGAAAGAAGCTCGAAAATCCGTTTTGTGTGTTAAAAAGAGCATAACCTTCGTACTCTACCGGCTTGGCAGAGACTTCGGCTTGTCTGCCGGTAATGCCCATGGCGTTTAAATTATGTAGTTGAATTTCATGTCCCATATCTAAAGATACATAGTTACCGGCCATATACAAACTTTTGTAATACATCATGCTGCTCATGTTGGTGTAAATAAACACATGAGCTTGCTTACCTTGATTAATGTTGTCCGCAAAATCATCCGGAATCAGGAATATACCCACTGCTTCTTTGTTGTTATATTGTTCACGGGCATCTTCCATGGTAGCGCAACTATATTTGACATTGAGTTCGGAAGTAGCGTTTAATTTTCGTATAAACTCACGGCTCAACGAAGTGTTTGATTCGTCGACCGCGCAAACAGGCGCATTGCAGTATATTTCGTTGGTATAAACAAAACAGTATAAGATGGGATATAATAGTGCCGCTGCAAAGAATATAATCAGCACGCCACTATCACGGAAAACATTCCTTAGTTCCCTTGATGCAATCCGGCCAACGTCTACTGTTCCCCTTACTATTTTTATAATCAAGTTTTTCAGGTGTTTGAATTTTATTTTTTCGGATAACGACCGGATATCAAGGCATTTTTTAATCTTTTACCAATGATAAATGGCAATATCATAAACGAACACAAATAAAAGTATTGAGCTACTGCATGGCTTGGGTGCAAGCCGTTAAGTGCAATATCCTGATAAATCAGGAAGTAATGCCTGATAGGGAACGCATAACTCCAACTTTGCATAAATGGAAGCATTCCTTGTATGGGAAAAGACAGTCCGGCAAATGAAAAAGACAGCACGCCGAATAAACTGGCAAAACTCAGTCCATCGCGAAGTACTGGAAATACGCCGATCATAAAAGTACCAAAAACCTGATTGGCTAATACAAACAGGAATGATCCCAAGAATATCCAACCAAAATTATTATGCAGCGGATAATGTAATATCTTGAACAAGAAAACATCAATCACAAAAGCTACCACACTAAAAGCGATGGTGTAAGGAATTGTTTTTCCCAGCAAGGCTATGGCAATATTGTTGTTGGAGGCATGCAACCATTCTTTTCCCGTGTCCTCTTTTAGTTCAATGCCGATGCTGTAAACCGTCATAAGTAAGATGATGAGTCCGAGTAATCCCGGTAATATTACATTAATGAGGTATACGGAATAATTAATCCATGGATTACCGATAGCATGTAATTCCGGTACAATGGGTTGAATTTGTCCCATAACAATATTCGGATCTGTAATACCTTTGGCGGCCATCACTTTCATTATTGCTGCTCCGGATATGGAAGCCGACATCAGACTCAGGTTCTTGTTTAATAAAGATCCCGGAATAAAGTAAACCGCATTATAGTAAAAATTGAGTTTAGGTTGACTGTTTGTCAGTAAATCCTTTTCAAAATTTGACGGAAATTCTATAAACGCGTAAATATCCCCTTCCTGCATAGCATAACGGGCTTCGGAGTAGGAGGCATAATGAGCTACAATATCGTTTTGCTGCGTGGCATTAATTTGTTGTATGGCATTCCGGCTCGTAACACTATTATCATGGTCTATGACTCCCATAGGAAGCTTTTCGGGCAATCCTTCTTTCATAAAAGTACCGAAAAACAAGATGCAGATAGCCGGCACCAATAAAATAGTAACCAGGTAAACGGGGCTGGATATTATTTTGTTTACTTCTCTATATATAGTCGACTTGAAAGACACGATTTAAATTATTAATTGTTAATTTTTAATTATGATGGCGCTCATTCCCGGACGTAACCCATCTACTTTCTGAACTGGTTTGGCACGTATTTCGAATGTTACGGCATCAAATTCTCCTGTGGTTTTGGTGGCTTTCCATGTGGCATAACTTCCAAGCGCTTTGAGGTATGTGATTTTTAGTTTCACTTGTTGATTATTCAAGGCAGGAATGGTCGCGTTGACTTCGGTTCCCATTTTCATACTTCCCAGTAAATCTTCGCGTACATTGAAAGTAATCCACACATCATCAAGATTTACGATACTCATGATGGGAGCACCTTGGCCGACTAATTCGCCGGCTTTTGGATATATAGACGATATTTCGCCGGATATGGGAGCTGTGAGGTTTGTTTCTTTCATGTAGGCCTCTACTTCGGATACGGCTCCTTTGGCTCTTTCCACTACAGCTTTGGCAGCCATTTTATCTTCTTTCTGCGCACCGTTTACAGCCATATCGTATTGATACTTGGCTGCATTTTCGGTTACCACGGCCGCATCATATTGGGCTTTGACTTCATCAAATTTTTGAGCGGCCACTACACCATTGTCATATAACTTTTGTACCCTATCCAACGATTTTTTGGCAATGTCGGTTCCGATCTTGGCTTTTTGCCACATTTCGTAAGCTCCTTTGATCTGCTCTGAGCGAGTTCCCGAAATAGCTTTCATGTTTTGTGCCTGTGCGGCTTCTTCGGCAGCCTGTGCCTGCATCAGTTTGGCTTGCAGCTCTAGTGATTCCAGTATTACCAATGTGTCTCCTTTTTGTACCGGAGTGCCTTCTTCTGTTTTGAATTCGAGGATACGTCCGGCCAATTTTCCGGAAACTTTTACTTCCGTGGCTTCTACCTGGCCTTGTATGGTTGGCTCCACCGGACGGAAGATTATCCAACCTATCACAGAAATTAATATGATAACTGCTATCAGGGTGATTAATCCGAGTAATAAATTCGTTTTTTCTGTTGTTTTCATATGTTTCGTTTTATATTCAGGGATATATTGTTTTTATTTTATTTGATCCATTCCCAGGCGAAGGGCTACTACTAGTTAGCCCTAACGCCAACGGGGATAAGGGAATGGATGATCATTTTAAATTTCCGGTTGCTTTTTTCAGGTATACATCACAAAGTTTCAGGTCTATATCCGCTTCTATTTTTTCCGCGTTAGCTTTCAACCAGGCTGTTTGCGCTTCCAGTACGCTGCTTGTCGGAATAACGCCCGCTTCAAAACCAATGGTGGCGTAATGAAGGTTTTCTTTCGCTTTTTCCATGTTGCTTTTGGCCATAATGTAGCGTTTGTATGCTTCGTTCGATTGATAGCTGGCCTGTGTTATTTGCAATTCTATTTTTTCTTTGGCGTCTTCCAGTTTGTATTGCGCAATGAGTTTTTCACTTTTAGACGCGTTTAATGTGTTAATTTTTTCGCCCCAATGAAAAATAGGAACATTCAGCACTACGCCCACATTCCACATGCCGTCGAATGTATTGCTTATCCCGTTAAACATATTCGGGTTGGAAACGGTATATCCGCCTGTAGCGACAATACTTGGCAGAAAACGTGACACTTGTACGCGTTGGTTAGCTTGTGCAATGTTCACGGCCTGTTCCAGCGATTGAATTTCGCTTCTGTTTTCTATGGATTTCTGCATGTCTATTTCCGTATTGGGTAATTCAGTTTCTGTTGGCGACGGAATATTTTCATCGGCCAGTTGAAATTCCGAATTATATGCTATGCCGCATAATTGGGCTAATAACATTTTACTTAAGTTTAATCCGTTATTTACTTGCAATAAGGTCATTTCTCCTTCATTCAGTTTTACTTTTACGGTTAATCCTTCTGCTTTGGTTGCTACGCCTGCGGCAATAGATTCTTCGAGATCGTTATTTAATTGTTGGAGTAATTTTACATAACTTTCGGCTAATTGCTTTTTAGCCGAAAGAGATACTACCCGCCAGTATGCTTCGTCTGTTTTTACAATGGTTTCGGATACTTCGTTGTTTAATTGGTACTCGGCAATTTGTTTTGATGCGCTGGCAATTTTATTCAATTGTCTTATTTTCCCACCTAAATAAACGGGTTGTGTGGCCATAATTCCACCGAAGAAAACATTTTGAATATCCACTTCAAATTCTTCTTTGGACATATAGGCATAATTTTTCCATTCTAACTTTTCTGGATTTGTTTTCGGATTAAAAGGCTGTCCGTTATTATCCAACGGAACAGGCTGTCCGTTTACTACGGTCCATTGATTATTAACCAGATCTTGTGTAAACCCGAAAGAGCCGTCTTGCATTTTGGTTCCTACGGGCAATAATTTATCTTCATTTAATAATGATAAGTTCCTCGAATTATATAGATAGGCACCTTTGGCTGAAATATTCGGTAGGTATTGTGTTCTTGCGGCTTTTTTTAAGTTATTTGCTACGTTTACTTTTTCTTGTGAAATAAGAATATCTTTGTTGTATTCCATAGCCATAGAGCGGCAATTGTCCAATGTATAGACTTGTTGCGCCCCGATGCCCGTAAAATAAAATAGGCTCATCAAACTGATCGCAATTTTTATCTTTTTCATATAATAGTTTTTTATTTCATAAAAATAATTGCATATGCAACTATTTAAATATAATTAAATTGTAAGTTTTTTTCTGAAAAGTAAAGTTTAAGATTCTTTTAAATTATTGAATATTTTCTTGAATAAAATTTCTCCAGTTCTAACTTCTTCTTCTGTTAATCCTTTAATGGCTTTCTTCATGGTGGCCAATGTAACGGGCTTTACAATTTCCTGTAATTCTTTTCCTTTTTTTGTTAAATAAATCAGGTTGATTCTTTTATCTGTTTTTTCGGGAATACGAACTACGATGTTTTGTTTTTCGAGATTGTCGAGTAATCTAGTTATGCTTGATTTTTCTTTAAAGGTGGCATCACAAAGTTGTTGTTGGGTAATGCCGTCGGTATGCCATAAATAAGAAAGTACCAACCATTGTTCCGGCGTAATGTTAATACCAGCCTGATGGAAATCTTTGTACATTCTTCGGTTAATAGCCGCCGAAACTTTTCCGCTTATTACCGCAAAAATTAACTCCAAATCAATGTGTATATCTTCCATAATTTAATCAATATTATTGGTTGCATAAACAACTACACAAATATAATATTCTTTTTATTGATTTTGCAAGAATGGATGAAATTATTTAACAAAATTTAAGGGATGATATTGACGATTTTTTGTGTAAAATATTTAGTCGCAATCCTTAAGTTGACTATTCGTAAATATACATCCCAATAAAACAGGAAATAAATTTGTTTTGGATTAGCAATATACCCTTGGAATCATAAGATAAATATGTGATAATTATGGCAATATTCATTGTCTTAAGGCTTGTCAGCCTCAATTAGATATATATAAACTTACTAAAAAGCACAAATAATTGAAATGATAAGAATTATTGAAACATTTAACAGTCTATCAATGGATGCCCGAACGGATTCAATAATAAAAAAATATACAAAAACAAAAATCGCTGTAAACATATCATTTACAGCGATTTTATTATTTTTATTTGTTATTTAATTTGTTAAATTATTTAACTTCTTCAAAAGTAACCATATCTGATTATTAATTACTTACAACATAATGGTACAAATATGATACGAATAAATACCTGATAAGATGTACATAACATTGTCACCTTTAGAAAGATAAGTAATAAATTTCAAAATACTAACTAAGGAAAAAGGAACTCGCGCAATTTTTCTATCCCGACATTAAATTTCTCCAAATTAGTTTCTTTCAATTTAAGGATATTCTTAAGTTTCCACTTGACGGAAGGATACTCACTTAAGTCTCCGGCACAACATTTATCCCATGCAGGCTCACCTTGTTCAAAAGAAAGAAGAAATTCTTTATCGTCTTCGGTCAATCCGCTATTGATTTTTCCGATAAGTTCCCG
>JAVBUB010000076.1:0-3432 GCA_031555675.1 Paludibacteraceae bacterium
TGTATATAGTGCCTTACTTCCCGAGCGGAAAGATGCGCCAATATGTATAATTTCACTTCCTGTAATTTCCCATTCGATAAGGCCATTCTTTTTGGCAATATTGATCAATCCGAAAGATACTCCGTCAGTAGTGTCACGTACATTGATAAGCCCTAACTGAAATCCTCCGGCTTTTGTTCCATTCAACAAACCAATCTGACAAGAAGATTTGGATGCGACATTTACAATACCGGATACCTGTACGCTTGTTGTATCTGCAATACCGGCTATACCTGCGATTTGTGCACCAGCCTTTTGTGAAATATCAATAATTCCGCCGATCTGAAGAGCAGATTCTTTTGAAATATTGGCTATCCCACCTATTTGTACAGCAGCTTTCTCTTTGGTCAAATTAGTAATACCACCAATCTGGATACCAGATTTTTCGCTAATATTTGCAATGCCGCCAATCTGATCCGAAATTCCCTTTTGATTGTAATTCAAAATTCCGGCTATTTGCACAGCATTACTTTCTTCCGCATTATCCTTAACCATTCCGGTCATATTCACAATTCCGGCTATCTGAGCTCCTCTGACAGCGTATTTATTGATATTGTAAAGGCTCGACAGTTCAAAACCGTTTACTTTTCCTGTATTTCCACCTAGCACATTGAAAGAAAAACGATATCCGTTATCATAAGAATTTACACCATCTGTTCCCAAAGGATAAACAAACGACAGCTGAATGGATTTTTCTTCTTTTACAGTACCCGAAGCCATTGTCGTTTCTTGTTTATCAGATACTTTATTTTTTTGTTCCGATTGATCGGTTTGTGCAGTCGCCACATTGGCACCGCTGGAAAATAAACCGGCAATTAATAATACTAAACTTTTTTTCATTTTTTCTGTTTTTATGGTTACTACATTAGTAAGACAGGTGTCTGGTAATGTACCATTATCCGAAACAGAATTATTTTGAATAAAAATTGTATCTGCACTGTTTATGAGAGAAATAGAATCGCTTTCCATTATAATATCTTCTTGTAATAAATCTATTACATCGATCTCCGATAGTGTGGTTGCTTTTTTTACCACAGGACTTTCCAAAGCATATTCCGTTATATCATCAGGCATAAAAATAAGCGTATCCTGATATTCGTGCACAGCAGTTTCCTTTACTTCTTTTTTTTCGGTAGCAGAAACGGTTAAAATAATATATTTTCCAACCTGCTTGTATGTGACCGTTGAAGGTAATATAACCGGGAGTATTTTGTCCAAAGGCTGGTTGGCTGATTGAATAGTAACTTTCTTATTTACAT
This sequence comes from Paludibacteraceae bacterium, assembly GCA_031555675.1. Taxonomy (GTDB): domain Bacteria; phylum Bacteroidota; class Bacteroidia; order Bacteroidales; family Paludibacteraceae; genus JAISJU01. The sequence goes on from JAVBUB010000076.1 coordinate 1,299, forward strand.
TTATCAGTTGAGTATTATAAGAGAAACGCAGACCCGTTTGCTGCGAAATAGCGGCAAAAACAGTCGATAATGGTGCCTGATTAAAATTAAAAGTTACCGGGTATTGTAGTTCTGTTTGCTGTGCCGTAGCAAATTGAGCAGAAGCAAGAAACAATATAAAAAAAGTAAGGAAACTTCTGAATTTTGCCAGAAATTTCATTTTCCGAAAGTAGTGCCATATGATTCCATGTCGCACTTCCGGTCGAAGAGCAGGTTTCTCATTATTTATCGGAAAGGACATACGACTCCTCAGATTTTTTGATTACATGTATAGACAATGTTTCTGAAATAATATCCAATACATTGTCTATTGTTTCGTTCGGATCAAAGCTTACACTTATCTGTAATTTATCCAATGATTGAGAAGAAGTTGTTATGTTTACCTTATATTGTAACGAAAGTATGGCAATCACTTCGGATAAAGGAGTGGCATCAAATTCTATCGCTTTTATATTTTCGATGGAAGCAATGTGTTCAAAATAATTTTGCTTGGGATAAAAAATTCCTTTTTCGGATTGTTTTACATGAATTCCGGCATTATTTTTGGTATAAAAAAGAATTTCACCTTCAGTTACTTCTACAGTTATTGACTCTTCGGGATCATGGGCTATGATTGTAAAAACGGTTCCTATATCTTCGATAAAAGCATTGCCAACTTGAACTTTCAGCTTATCTTCCTGTGATGGGTTTACCTTAAAAGTAGCTTCTCCTTTTTCTAATATAATATGTCTATTGTTTTTCGGATTATACTTCAATTCGGTTCCGGAAGCCAGCAGAACATCTACATTTTGATATAGAGTTTGCTCAACCGCAGCATTCTGGGCTGCGAGTTCCACTAAATGGTCCGAACTTTTGGTTATAAAAAAGGTAATGCCAATAAGTAATACGATGGAAGCGGCTATCGACAGATATGGAACAGCACGCTGAAAAAGAGTTTTAACCGGTATTTCTTTTTCTTTGCCAATATAATCCATAAACGACACTAATGCCTTTTCCGTATTAGGTTTTAACATAGGTTCCATCTGTATCGAATACTGGAATATGAGTGTCATTTTCTCAAAATACACTTCATTTTCTTTCGATTCTGCAAGCCATTCATCGAGTAAGCGAAGGTCTTCTTCTGATGCTTCTCCTCCAAAATACCGCGATAGTAATATGTCTGTTTTTTCGTCCATGGTAAAAAATTCAAAATTCAAAAATGAAATGCAGAAATCTAAAAACTAATGATAAGCAACTTAGTGCAAAATGAAAAATGGTCTAAAGAATAAAGTTTTACGTAGTACGTTTTACGTTATACGTTTTGGCGTACTATCTCAAAGTCAGCTACGTAAAACGTATAACTTAATAAAGGTCTATAATCCGATTTTTGTCATATTCTTAGCATACACAAAATCAATAATGGTAAATAATCTTTCAGTCCGTTTCTCAATATGCGAAGTGCTTTTACTATCTGTGTTTCAACGGTATTGGTCGTAATATTCAATTCTTTGGCAATTTCTGCATACGAAAGTTGTTCATGCCGGCTTTTTACAAACACTTCCCTGCAACGTGGAGGCATGCTCTCCACTACAGTTGCTATTTGTTGCTCCAGTTCGTGCATCAACACTACATTCTCAGTATTGTTGGTTATCGTATCTTTTTCGTACGCATAGTGTTCATTGTGTTCCGACCGTATGCTGTGTTGTTTAATCTTATTCATACAATCGTTGTGAACAATCCGGTACAGATACGATTTTATCGATGTATGTATTTCTATGTTCTCGCGTTGGTCCCAAAGTTTGCAAAATGTTTTCTGAACCATATCTTCAGCCTCATCAGCATCGCGCAATATGCTATAGGCATATCTGCACAACGGATCATAGAAATATCTAAAGAGCACTTCATAGGCCTTATGATCTCCTGATTTTAAGTTATTTATGTTTATTGCTGGTTCCAACATCAAACTTTTAATAAACACAAAGATAAGACATCTCTATCAGTATGACAAATAAGATATCGTGTACCAGTATTATTTTTTTCTTTTTTTTCAATTATTTTTTCGCCAAAATTGGGCAAATAAAAAAGCAGATTTTCCTGTAGGAAAATCTGCTTTCTG
>JAVBUB010000043.1:0-5295 GCA_031555675.1 Paludibacteraceae bacterium
CGAAACACGTCAGGGAATAGCCCGTCAGGGACTGAAACTGCGCTTGATCGCCTTTGAGATTTTGATAAGTCTGTCTTTGCATAATGGAGTGCAAAGTAAACATTTTTATCACAATGAATTATAATTTATATAATGCCTATTTAATAAAATATCCGAATGGCGAACGATTAAGTTTACTCAAGGAAGCTGTCAACAATGCTAACAACGAAATTTTTAGCGAGCGGGAAAGGACACCTGAATATTTCAACATGAGTTGTGTTCTCACCGCTTGTTTAATAGAACTTCCCAAGTTAAAGGCACACATGGCACATGTGGGTGATACAAGGTTATACCGGTATACAAACAGACAACTGGTAAAGTTATCGCATGATCATTCATTAGTCGGTTATCGTGAAGAAATTGGCGATTTAACAGAAGAAGAGGCGATGAGTCATCCCCAACGTAATATAATTGCGAGGGATATTGGTTCGGAATTCCATAAAATTGACGATCAGGATTTTATTGAAACTAATAGTTTTTCATTTGTTCCCGGAAATACATTATTGCTTTGTAGTGACGGGCTTTGTGATATGTTGAGATCTTCAGAAATAGTCGATATCCTTAAACAAGAAAAAAATGTTAAAGAACGAGTTACAGTATTGATTGACAAAGCCAATGAAATAGGTGGAAAAGATAATATTACAGTCGTCTTGGTAGACTTTATACAAGAAGGGGAACTCGTTAATGATACCGTTAGCGAGTCTGAATTAAAGTATTTACAAAATTTGATGAATAGTAAAAATGAAAAGAAAAATCCTGCTGAAAAGATAAAAATTGTACCCCCACTCTGTCAAGAGAAGACTCCAAAGAAAATAAAAAAAAGACATAAATGGATTCTCTGTATAGCTCTGGGTATATCCGTAATAACATTCTTGTGGTACATTTTTATTCTGTATAAAGAAAACAATATCTTAACAACAGATGCTGAGATCCAAAAACAGAAAATACAAAAATTAGATGAAGAAAAAATATCCTTAGAATCAACTGTCGCTGTTTTACAAGACTCTCTCAACATCTTGAATCAAGTAATAAATAACCAAGATAAAAAGTAGGCTTTATGGATTATTATGTTCCTAAAAAGGTAAAAAAAACAAAATTCAGAAAAACAGAAGCTCTATTATTAGGATTGGTTTCAATTATGTTGTTACTACTCTTGATCAAACCTTTCTATTCAAAATTAACAGAAAAATTTACAGAAGTTGAATTAGCATATGAAGAAGGATATGCAATAAATTTAAACCAAAATACAAAACCTGATGATATAGCAAAATTGCTGATAACAGGAAACTACATCTCTAATGAAACAGATGCCAAGATAATATCTTGTTATTTAGTCGGAATAATGAAATCCGAAGGGAAAGCTCTTCCAAATTTGGGAGCCTTAAACAAACGATCATACATGCTTCCCGCTTTTTATGCTGATAGTATTGGAGGTAAAGAGTTAAAAGAACGCATACAGGCTTCTTTACAAACACTAAATTATGATGATACTATTCCAACACTATATCAACAAAAATTGCCCAGTAGTTTATCAATAGGAAATGACACTCATAAAATTACAGTGCTCGTTCAAAATGCCGAGAAGAAACCATTGGAAGGGGTTGTCGTAAAATTGAGGCATTATTCTCCCTCCGTTGAACAAGGATTTACGAGTGAGGACGTTCTCTCTTATTATGCCTCAACTGATGCTAATGGATTAGTTCTATTTACGGGATTGAATAAAAATAGCTCATACAGTGTATTGCCAATTAAAAAGTGGAAAGAATACGGACATTCACAAGGTACGACAAATGGAATTCTTGAAAAAGATCAAGAATACAAGTTTACAGAAAAAGATCATTGTATCAGACTATTTGGGTCATTAACTTATGCTCAGTTGAAGGGAGACAATACTTTTACTGTTCGTACTCCCCAAGAGTTTAAAGATATGTTCTTTTTTTATCTGGTGTCTTTTTTCCTTTCCTGGTGGATTGTACATTTTTATTTTGGGTTAAGAAAAAAACCTTTTAATGAGTTTATATTACCATGTTTGATGTTACTTTCCGGCGTCTGTGTGTTGATAATGTATGCGACCCATGATCCTCTTAAAGATTTATTGAGGGGCAATGAGATGGTTCAAGGAGTAATGGCCGGTTTGTTTTCATTGGTCATTCTATCAGAAATTGATTTTGTCAAATTTTATAATAATGGTTATACCCAACGCTGGAACAAGTGGATAAGATTCGACTATCTGACAATATTAACAAAAGGGCGGTTGAAACAAGGTTACATGTATCTGACACTTGCATTAATTCTGACTATTTTACTCCTACTATTTGGAAGAGGACCTGAGGGTAGTGGTGTGAAAATAGAGCTTGTTTTTTTTCAACCCAGCGAAATTATCAAATATTTACTCATCATATTTTTTGCAGCCTATTTTTCAAGGAATATGCGTGTTTTACCCCAACTTCCATTCAGACGGCGAATTTGGCGAATGATTACATTAGCTTCAGTTTTTTTTATTTTATTAACAATATATATACTCCTCGGAGATATGGGACCAGCCTTGGTTTTGTGTCTGACATTTATATTATTTTATGCTATTACCAGAGGAGATATTAAAGAATTGATTATTGGCGTCGCCTTGTTCATCGCATTAGTCTGGATAGGATCTCACTTCTTGGGTTCAACAACTTTTATATTATTGATTTTTATCTTGGTCTGGTTTTTCATTTACTTAGCCTATTGTTTTATTAAGAAAAAACTATGCGAAAGTCCGCTCTTGCTTGTTTTGATAATCTTGATATTTATGTTTGGTAATTCATTACCTGGAGTAGGGGATAGACTGCATGCTCGAAATGATATCTATTCCAATATATGGAATAATAATACCTATGGAGGGGATCAAATTGCACAAGGAATATGGAGTCTTACATCGGGAGGAATTACGGGACAAGGTGCTGGTAACGGAAATTCGAATGTCGTACCCGCGTTCCATACGGATATGATACTAACCACTATCGGAGAAGAACTGGGGTGGATCGGCTTGCTCCTTATCATTATTTGCTTATCGATTCTTCTTTTCAAGACACACAACACTATCGGGAGAAATGCAGCTCATCCTTTTTTATTTTATCTAACGACAGGCATTGCGATAGTAATTGCCGTGCAGTTTTTCATCATTGCTGCCGGGTGTATAGGAGTTATACCTCTTACCGGAATCACAGTACCTTTTTTAAGCTATGGCCGGGTGAGTATGATTCTTAATATTGCGGTTTTTGGATTCGTCTTATCCGTCTCTGCCGTGACTGGTACAAAACGACAAATGAAAACCATTGAAAACTATAATAACACCGTAGTATTGATGAGTTGTACGTATGCACTTATTTTTGGATTTTTACTTTTTTGTTTTTTACACTATCATCTTAATAGCGACTATCTCGTAAGACCTGCTTTCGTCGTTGATAAAATGGGAGAAAAAACGGTAAGATACAACCCTCGTATAAATCTTTTGATGAAAGAATTGAAATCAGGCGATGTATATGACCGGAATGGATTGATATTAGCGACAAATGAAAAGAATAAAATAGTGAAAAATAAAGACATTTATATACAATCTGGTATTGATCAAAAAATATTAGAAGAGCAACTTCGACAACGTCAACAACGATATTATCCATTCGAAGAACATTCGTTTTTTTGGATAGGTAATTTTAACAATCGTGTGCTTTGGGGAAATGAAAACAAAGGTTTTTTTGCAGAAAGCCGCCATCTTTCCGATTTGCGAGGATTTAACAATTATCCTAAGAATACGGCATTCAATGTAAAAGAATACAAAGAGAATCGCTTTACTCCGATAAAAGACACAACATTTACCGTGCTTTATTATGATTATTCGGAATTAACTCCTTATCTCAAAGCTGGGATTAAAAGTCGGAAGGTTCGTAATTTCAATGAAAAATCCCATAAAAAAGATATTTGGCTTACTCTTGATGCTCAATTACAAACTACTATTCAAAATAACCTGAAAGAGGAATTAAAAAAGCAGTCCAACAGAATAGATTGGCGCGTTTCGGTGGTAATTGTTAATGCCGGAAGCGGAGAAGTGCTTACCTCTGCTCTCTATCCTTTACCTAAAACAAGTACATTGAAAACTCTTTTTGAAATGCCTGCGACAGAACAATTAGAGGCTATTAACACAGGAAAAATAGCAGGAGTTACTTTCACGGATTGCGATTTGGGGCTCACTTATCCCACTGCCCCTGGTTCTACGGTAAAAGTGATATCCGGACTGGCTGGTTTAATGAAACTAGGTGAGAAAGCGGTAACCAAAACATACGAGATAGCATCAAAAGAAATTATACGGCCCAGCGAACCGACAGGATTTATTAATATGGGGAGTGCTATTGAAAAATCATCTAATATTTATTTTATCAAATTGGTCAACGAAGAAAAACTGGAGGAACAACTTACACAGCTTTATATGAATACTGGTATCCGAATTGGCAATATGCAATATTATGGACTATATTATAAAGACGATTCTTTATGTGCCAATAAATGTATTCAACATTGGCAGAAAGTTTATAATATAGATCGTAACAATTATTTTAAGCAAGAATTAAATATTCCGGATCCACGATATTACAGTGAGTTTTCTCAGTTAGCACGGGGACAAGGGCAAATAGATGCTACTCCATTGGCGATGGCGCGTGTAACATCCATTGTGGCTAATAATGGAACTTTTGCTCCAAGCCAGTATATTTTGAAATCGAATCAAACAATTGAGATTCCAAAAGAAAAGTTAATGACACTTCTTCCTCATCCTGATGCAAAATACATGCAGGATTGGATGGAAACACAAGACAACACAGTGAAATTAAACAACGAACTGGGTTTAGAATTGCATGGAAAATCTGGGACACCACAACGAAAGATCAAAAAGAATGGAAAAAGAATAACAATTAATGATGGTTGGTACATGTTCTACGTTCATTCTCCTAAGCTAAAAGATCCTATTGCAATATGTGTCCGCATAGAACAGGGAAAAAGTTCAGGCAATGCGGTTGAAATGGTTAAAAAAGCTATTATTCCCGCGTTAAGAAAATTAAAATATATTGATTAAAAATAAAGAGTAAATCAGGGCAACCGCATCAATTTTCCCCACTCTTTGTTACCTTTGCTGAATGGAACAAGATATCTCACACTATTTTCAAGAAGTCCCCGATCCTCGTGTAGTTAACATGTGCGATCATTTATTATCCGACATACTATTGA
>JAVBUB010000070.1:0-27574 GCA_031555675.1 Paludibacteraceae bacterium
TATCGCTTCGGATTGCATGACTGCCGATGCTTATGCTACTGTTTTTATGGCGTTGGGATTGCAGGAAAGCAAAAAGTTGGTATCCAAGATGACTGATGTGTATTGTTATTTAATATATCACAAGGATGACGGATCAATAGAGAGTGTTTATTCTCATGGATTCGACCAGTTTTTTGTAAGACCGAAGGAACCTAAATAAATTTGTATTTTAATTTTTTTATTCCAGATATTTGCTCACTTGTCCACTGATTTGCAATAATGATATTTCGCACAGTTTAGTGTTATATTCAGCTGTAACCAAGCGCTCTTCGGCTTCGAGCAAACTGTTTTGCGCTTCGCGGAGTTCTATGCCCGATAAATTACCGAGTTTATATCTTTCCATGGCAATATCGTAATTTTCTATGGCATTTTGCAAGTTTTCCTGTTCTAAGGAAGTCAGTCCGATGTTGTTTTGATAAGCCATCCAGATATTGGAAAAATCGCTTTTTAACGATAAAAGGAGTTGGTTATACTCCAATTCTTTGTTCTGGATTGTTATTTTGGCATTTTTCTGCTCACGAGGGCGATTCATACCATTAAACAGATTGAATCCTAGAGTAACTCCATAATTGAATCCTAATGTATTTTGATATTCGTAACCGGACAGGTCGTATCGGTTTTGATTGAATCCATATCCTCCATTTACTTTCAAATAAGGATAGTTTTTGCTTTGCGCTGTTTTTAAGTCTAATACACTTAATGATTTTTCTTTTTCCGAAAGCAGTAAAAAGGTATTCGATTTTTTTGTTTCCTCCCAGGCATCTTCTTTATTAAGCAAAGCATTAAACGAAATCAGCGTGTCGGAAATCAGCAATGGACTTTCTACCTCTTCTATGGCCATGAGTTGATTAAGTTTGATCATTGACGTGAACAATACTTCCTGTTGACGCATTAACTTGGAGCTATCGGCATTGAAATCGACCTTGGCCTGTTGTAAATCCAACCGCGACATAGAGCCAATGGAATAACGAGCTTCTACAATTCTTAATCGTTCTTTGGATAGTTTTACGGCAGATTGCAGGTTTTTAAGCCGTATGTTTTGTTGTACATAATTATAATATTCTGCCGAAATATTAGCGATAAAATTTTCGGTAGTCAGGCGCGTGTTTAATTCGCCCACGTTCTGCAATTCTTTTAATTTTTTATAGTTGGTTTGTACATTGAAACCGTCGAAAATCATCCAGTTGAGCGAAACACCGGCATTGAGTTGCTGGTTGTTTACATTGTCGTTTTTAATAACGTCGGCGTCTGTAGGTTTATCTGTTTCGTTGTTGAGAGTACCTGAATAGCCGGCGGTTAAATCAAGAGTAGGCAAAAAACCTGCATTTCCGATACTACGGTTGTTATCCGAAATTTGTTGCGTATTTTTAATAATCCTGATTTCATAGTTTTGTTCTAATCCTTTTTCAATACAATATTTTAAATCATAAACATGTTGCGCGAAGATAAAGTGGGGGAGAACACTAATAATAAGGAAAAGTATTTTTTTCATGTTACATTGAATTTTTTGATATAGGCTATGCGATATTAAGATATTGATGGATATTTGCTTTGCGATATTTATTGAACTACTTTCCAAGTATTGCAATCAATTAATATCTTAATATCGATTTATATCAATCAATATCTGCAAAATCCCTTTATTCTGATAATAAAAACGTGTAAAATTAAATAAAATTTTGTTTGCTTCTATGTATATTTTTTTACAAAGGTATGAAGATTACAAAAAGAAACTTAGTGTTCTTAGTGTTCTTAGTGTCTTTGTGGTAAAATTTAAAATTGTTGAAAACTTTTTCATTAAAAATGTTTTGAGAATGAAAAATAGTCTGTAATTTTGCCGAGTTTAAAAAATGAATAAGAATGTATTGTTACAAAAACATAATGAAGATAAAAACTGGGTTTGATACCATTTTTGATTCTTCTGTTATTTTCTATTAAATGCGTTGTCTTTTTAAGATTAACGCATTTTTTTTGTTAATGCATCTCGTGATAATAATTAATAACCATAAAATAATAAACCATGTCAGTAAACAAAAACATTAAGAAAGCCATTGTGCTGGGGTCTGGTGCCTTGAAAATAGGACAGGCCGGGGAGTTTGATTACTCCGGATCACAAGCGCTGAAAGCGTTGAAAGAAGAAGGTATCTCTACCGTGTTGATTAATCCGAATATCGCGACTATTCAAACATCGGAAGGTATTGCCGACAAGGTTTATTTCCTGCCTGTAACGCCTTATTTTGTAGAAGAAATTATTAAAAAGGAAAAACCCGACGGTATTTTGTTGGCTTTTGGTGGTCAAACTGCATTGAACTGTGGAACTGAAATGTACCTGAACGGAACCTTGCAAAAATATGGTGTACAAGTATTGGGAACTTCCGTTGAAGCCATTATGGCTACAGAAGACCGCGAATTGTTCGTGAAAAAACTAGACGAGATAGATGTAAAAACTCCTGTAAGCCAGGCTGTAGAATCAATGGAAGATGCTATTGCAGCTGCTAATAAAATCGGATTCCCTATCATGGTGCGTTCTGCCTATGCGTTGGGAGGCTTGGGAAGCGGTATTACCAAAAATCTGGAAGAATTTAAAATATTATGCGAAAGCTCTTTTGCCTATTCAAAACAGATTTTGGTGGAAGAATCACTCAAAGGATGGAAAGAAATTGAGTTCGAGGTAATCCGTGATAAACACGACCATTGCTGTACGGTAGTTCCGATGGAAAACTTTGACCCACTCGGTATTCACACCGGAGAGAGTATTGTGGTAGCGCCTATTCAAACGCTAAGCAAAGAGCAGATTGAGTTACTCGAAGATATAGCTAAGAAAACAGTACGCCATATCGGCATTGTGGGCGAATGTAACATTCAATACGCGTTTAACGCCGAAACCAACGATTACCGTGTGATCGAAATCAACGCCCGTTTGAGCCGTTCTTCGGCCTTGGCTTCTAAAGCAAGCGGTTATCCGTTGGCTTTTGTAGCTGCTAAATTGGCATTAGGTTATTCTCTTGACCAAATCGGCGAAATGGGAACACCTAACTCTGCTTATGTAGCTCCTTCGGTAGATTATATGATTGTGAAAATACCACGTTGGGACTTGAGTAAGTTCGTTGGCGTGTCACGTCAAATCGGTACCGGAATGAAATCCGTAGGTGAAATCATGTCTATCGGAAAATCATTCGAAGAAATTATCCAGAAAGGACTTCGTATGATCGGACAAGGCATGCACGGGTTTGTAGGTAACCACGAGCTTGAATTTGATAACTTAGATGATGAATTGGCTAATCCTACCGACTTACGTATTTTCGCCATTGCCAAAGCATTTGAGAAAGGTTATTCTGTAGAAAAGATACAAGACCTGACCAAAATAGACCCGTTCTTCTTAGGTAAACTTAAAAATATCCACGATTACTCTTTGGAGTTATCAAAATACAAAACCATTGAAGAACTTCCGGCTGATGTGCTTAAAGAAGCCAAAAGACTTGGTTTCTCTGACTTCCAGATTGCACGCTTTGTTGAAAATCCCGATGGAAACATAGAAAAAGAATCACTTCGTGTACGTGCGGTACGTAAAAAAGCCAATGTGTTGCCTTCGATCAAACGTATCAATACCGTAGCTTCCGAAAATCCCGATTTAACCAATTACCTGTATGTAACTTATGACGGATCTGAACATGATATTACTTTTGCAGCCCCCTCTAACTCCCCCAAAGGGGGAGAACCCAAAGACGCAGAAAATACAGCTAAGGACGGTCTTACATCCCCTCTTTCGGAGGGGCTTGGGGAGGCTTCGGTAGTAGTGCTTGGTTCGGGTGCATATCGCATCGGTAGCTCGGTAGAGTTCGACTGGTGTTCGGTAAATGCCATACAAACAGCGCGTAAGTTAGGTTATAAATCAATCATGATTAACTATAACCCCGAAACGGTTTCGACCGATTACGACATGTGTGACCGCCTGTACTTCGATGAACTTTCTTTCGAACGTGTACTCGACGTGCTGGATATGGAAACGCCTAAGGGTGTGATTGTGTCGATGGGAGGACAAATACCGAATAATCTGGCCATGCGTCTGCACCGTCAGGATATTCCGATTTTGGGAACCTCTCCGCTCTCTATCGACCGCGCCGAAAACCGCCACAAATTTTCGAGCATGCTCGACCAGTTGGGTATAGACCAACCGGCATGGAAAGAACTTTCGAGCATGAACGAGATTTACGGGTTTATTGAAAAAGTAGGTTATCCCGTATTGATTCGTCCTTCGTACGTGCTTTCGGGTGCTGCCATGAATGTATGTTATAATAAAGAAGAATTGGATACTTTCTTGAAGCTGGCAGCTAATGTATCAAAAGAATTCCCGGTAGTAGTATCGCAGTTCCTACAAAATGCCAAAGAAATTGAGTTCGATGCTGTGGCTCACAATGGCGAAGTGGTAGAATATGCCATTTCGGAACACGTAGAGTTTGCCGGTGTACACTCGGGAGACGCCACACTGGTGTTCCCAGCCCAGAAAATATATTTCGAAACCGCCCGCCGTATCAAGAAAATAAGCAAGCAAATTGCGAAGGAATTAAATATCAGCGGTCCGTTCAATATACAATTCCTGGCTAAAAACAACGAAGTAAAAGTAATCGAATGTAACCTTCGCGCGTCACGTAGCTTCCCATTCGTATCTAAAGTATTGAAATGTAACTTTATCGAAACGGCTACCTGCATTATGCTTGATGCACCTTATAAGAAACCGGAAAGCAGTACCTTCGATATAGACTGGATCGGTGTAAAAGCTTCTCAGTTCTCGTTTGCCCGTTTGCACAACGCCGACCCGGTGTTGAGTGTAGACATGTCGTCTACCGGAGAAGTAGGTTGCATTGGCGACGACCTGAATGAAGCGTTGTTAAATGCCATGATTTCGGTAGGATATAATATCCCTAAAAAGAGTGTAATGGTTTCTTCCGGAGATAGCAAATCGAAAGTAGATTTGTTGGATGCCTGCAAAATGTTGCAAGAACACAGCTATGATATTTACGCTACTGCCGGAACAACCGCTTTCTTAGCCGAAAACGGCGTAAAAGCCACTACGGTAGGTTGGCCCGACGAAAAAGCGGATCACAATATTTTGGATATGATTTCGAACCATAAATTCGACTTGGTAATAAATATCCCTAAGAATCATACCCGCCGCGAGTTGACCAATGGTTACAAAATACGTCGTGGCGCTATCGACCACAATATTCCGTTGATTACCAATGCCCGTTTGGCCGGAGCCTTTATACAGGCTTTCTGCGAAACCAAGCAAGAAGATATCCAGATTAAGAGCTGGCAGGAGTATATTTAATTCAAGGTTCAAAATTTAAAATTTAAGATTAAAGCGCGTTGCAGTAAAGCAGCGCGCTTTTTTTTATTACTATCTGATAGAGATGGTAGAATATTTATTAAAATTTGATAAAATATAGAATTATGGTGTGATTTTTGTCAATAAATAATAATAAATGAATATACACTGGTTGTTTTTTTAATAATTACTGTTTTTGTGCAAGTAATTGATACATATCCGTTTTAGGCATTGTTTTTTATTTTGTATTTTTGTAAAATAGTCATATAATACAAAGATTTAATCAACAAACAATATGAAAAAAATTACTTTTTTATTGACAGTAATAATACTTGCCTTTGTTAATGCTGCAATGGCGCAAACGGCTACTACCGATCCGGGCGTATTTATAAATGGTATTAAATGGGCCACACGCAATGTGGGCGAACCGGGTATGTTTGTAGATAATCCGGGAGATTATGGTATGTTATATCGTTGGAATAGTAATGTGGCATGGTCTACAACACCACAAGGAGACCTTTTCCCTAATGAAAAAACTGTTTGGAACTCTTGGAACGGAAGTAATAGTACTACTTGGGAAACCACCAATAATGTGTGTCCGCAAGGCTGGCGCATTCCTACCGGTACAGAACTTGAAATACTGTATAATTCTCCTAATGAGTGGAAATACGGTTACCAATCTGCTTATGGATCTAACGGACGTATTTTCGGCACCGGCAATAACACTATTTTCTTGCCTGCTGCCGGAAAGCGTAACGAAACAGGAACTGCAGGAGAAACCGGTCTATATGCTCATTATTGGAGTAGTACAAAAATGACCGGCTCCATATCCGCATATAGCTTATATTTTTGGACTACTGCTGCTTTTCAGTTTACAGCTTCTTCTGCGGCTAATGCTCATAGTGTACGTTGTGTTGCCGATATAGAATATAATTATGATATACCTGTTTCAAGTATTAGCTTAGATGTTACATCTTATATATATCTTCCCCTTAATGGAACAAAAACGTTGACTGCAACTGTATTGCCTGCTAACGCTACTAACAAAACCGTAACCTGGAGCAGCGACAATACAGCTGTTGCATCGGTTGACGCCAATGGAAAAATAACAGCTATAGGCGGGGGAAATACTATAATTACCGCGCAGGCAGGTAATAAAACTATTACTTGCTATGTCGGAGTTTTAGTATCTTCAAATATTACAGACGATGAAGGTGTTATCATTAACAATATTAAATGGGCGACACGAAATGTAGATCTACCAGGCACCTTTACCGCAAATCCCGAAGATTATGGTTTGTATTATCAATGGGGAAGTAATGTAGGGTGGACTATTGGTAATAGTTACAGTACAAATGGCGACTATGAATGGGTGGATTATACCGAGAAAGGTAATGTTTGGACTATCGAAAAAGATCCTTGTCCTACAGGTTGGCGTATTCCTACCACTAAAGAATTTGAAGATCTTTGGAAATCCGGGAGCGAATGGGTAATATCAAATGATTTTGCCGGACGGAAATTTGGCAGTGGAGACAATACCATTTTTTTACCACAGGCAGGTTTGAGTGTTATCGGACATGGTAACAGTGGAGTTTATTGGAGTAGCAATTCCGGAGATTTCTCTGATCAAGCGAGTTGCTTAATTTTTAACTATCAGAGCTTAGGTACTACTGGTTTTGAAATACGTCAGGCAGGATTAAGCGTTCGCTGCGTTGCAGATATTCCTCCCTCGACCAACGCCAACCTCCAAAGTTTATATGTTTTTGATGCGGAAATGACCCCTGCTTTTAATGCAGACATAACAAATTACACGATAATTGTACCATTTGAAGAAAATTACATAGAAGGATATTTTTATCCTGCCGATAACAAAGCTACTGTAAATGGATCTGATTACTTTAAATTCTATCAAAACTTGCGTATTGGCAAAAATATTGTTGTCATAGTTGTTACCGCCGAAGACGGCATCACACAAAAGACCTATACGCTCGAAGTAACTCGCGAGGCAATGGAAGAAAGAGAAGAAATTATCAATATAACCACACCCGGCACACTCAACTCTACTCTTTTTGTCGATTTCTCAAGCAGGCCCATAACCAAGCTAACCATAACCGGCGATATAGACGTTCGCGATATTTATTTTCTAGATAGTTTACAATATCTAGTTAACCTGGATATGGGTAATGCCAACATTGTGGCCTACGAAGGCGAAGTGAATGTATATGGCGGAAATTATATTGACAGTAGGTTCTATCCTGCCAATGAATTACCTGATGATACATTTTCTACCAGATGGATTGGTAGTTCTTCCGGTAGCTACTATTTTTATAATACGCAATATTTAGCCTCTATCGTTTTACCGAAAACTTTAACAAGTATTGGAAATGGTGTGCTGAGTTCACATATGCCCGGAAGTAGTAGAGATCTTACTTCTATTCATATTCCGGAAGGAGTTACAAAAATCGGCGTTGGATGTTTTATTGGTCAAAGCGCTTTTACCTCTGTTACTTTGCCAAGTACCTTGACTCAAATTGGTGGTGATAGTTTCCTTTATTGCGATAATCTTTCTATAGTCATTAATCATAATCATAACCCAATAGCTATCGAATGTGTATTTACCTGTTCTACTCTTGAAGGAAATCCGGTTCTCTATGTTCCTTTCGGCTCGGGCGATTTATACAGAGAAGCAACTATATGGAAATTGTTTAACATCGTAGAGCTTCCAGATCTTTCGGAAGACGGTATTTCTGTTATTCCATCGGAAAACGGTGCCTTTATTGTTTGGCAACCCAATGATGCCGCCGAAGGCTATAAACTGATGATTTACGCCGATGAAGAGCGTACAGAGCTTATCCGCACATTGGAATTTGATGCTACAGGATGGTTGATTAATGTTACCGAACATAGAGTCAAGGGAAAAATACAAACCGAAGCTGCGAGTTTTACTTATACAATAGAAGATTTATTGAATCATACAACCTATTATTACACACTTGAAACGCTTGGTGTCTTAAATACAATATTAACACAACAGAATGGGCAATTTACAACCGCAACCACTTCGCTGCCTTCTCAAAAAGCACCATCAAACAATGTGTACAGTATAAATAAAACTATCATTGTGGAAAATGTTTCAGGTCAAAATATAACGGTATATAATATTTCTGGTCAAATGCAGATACAAGAAAAAACCTTGAACGAAACGGTTAAAATGCCGGTGTCTCAATCGGGAGTTTATTTGGTATCTATCAATGGAAAAATACAAAAGGTTATTGTCAAATAAATTAATAGCATAGGCATTAACAAAGAAAAGCGCGCTGTAGCGGGGGCAGCGCGCTTTTTTATTATATTGCTTAAAAGTATATTTAATCCAAATCTTAAATTTTGAATTTTGAATTTTGAATTTTGAATTATTATATTTAAAACTCCAACTTAAATCTCAAAATTCCTACTAACGCATTCTTCAAATTTTCATCCGTTCCCGAAGGATTAATAACATATTGAATATCGGGCTGTAACGAAATATTTTCAGTGAATTGTATTTTATAAAACGCTTCAATGGCAGTTTCGTGCTTATGTACTCCTTCGTGAAAACCCGCGTGGGCAACGGCAAGCCCTACTGCATCATTTTTCCTTTTAAAAGGAGCATAAAAATTCAATCCGGCACCAGCATAAAAATTATGTGCATTCTCATCTTTCGGACTAACGGCTCCTTGTATAAAAGCAGATAACCTGCACCCATTGTCCCATTCCTTGATGTTCTGGTCTGCTACCAAGTAAAATCCGAAGTTTTTATTAAAAACAGTTTCGTCTTCATGTGTTTCTTCGTTTTCTACTACCAGTTTACTATGGTAATATCCTCCGAACTTGATTGTTCCATCCGCAAATTTAAATAAGTTAGGAAGCTGAAATTCTGTAAAAACCAGCACACCATCGTCTTTTTTCAATTCCCAATTCAGGTTATAGGCATTGTCGTCGAAGTCGGTAGGCACACCATCGAACGCCGCTCCTAGCCAAGAAAAATGAGGTGCAATGTCCCATTGGAAAGAAAGCCCCAGTGCTGTTAGCGGAAAAATCGGAGCCGGTATATTATTCGAAATTAAAGATGAAATTCCGAATGAACTATTAATATACTCCCCGCCATTTTCGCTTACCGCGAAATCAGCATTCAAATCTTGCAAACCTGCTGTAAAAGAGAAATTACCAAAAGCCTGTTTATACCAAATTTCATGCATATAAGAATGGTTGCCGCCATCAATATTATCCACCACCTGAAAATCGCCTACCAGTTTTTCTGTAGGAGAAGCACCATGTATGCTAGCGCCATTCAGATATAACTCGCCACCTTTCCATAAACGGGCTTTTTCGGTATCAAAACTTACTGTAATATTTCCCATACCCAGATATACGGCACCCGTTTTAATACCTCCATACATATTGGCCACACCATCGCCAACGTATGAAGCATTGAAAGTAAAAGGATTTTGTTTTTCCCGGGATTGGGTGTGTGTAAAAATAAATAAAAAGAGTATTGATGTAAAAATAATTCTCCTTTGTATCATATTAACCTTTTTTTAGTACTCAGGCGCAAAAGTATGATGAATTAATTTTTTGATGAATACCTACAAATGATGATTTTTCCCGGATTTAGTAATTGTTACTAAAATATTAGCTCCCTGCGGTCATGATATTATGGATAGGTAGATATAAAAATAAAGACGTAACTTGACTACGCCTTTATTATGTTATGAATTTATTTTTACAAAATCGGAAACAATATAAATACCATCACATCCCACAATGCATGCGATATAAGCAATGGCACCAGATTACGCGGTTTAAAAATCATATACATAAAACCCCAGAAAGTGCCGCAAACCAATGCTGCCATGATCAGCATGAAGTTGAACGAGAAAATATGTACCAGTGCATATATCAAGGTAGTAAGGATAAAACCTTTCCAATCGCCCAGCCGCTTCATCATGTTCGATTGTACAAAGCCCTGCCAGAAAATAACTTCCGCCGGGCCCACAATCAAGAGCAATTCCAACGCAATCAAGGTGCTTTTGGTGCCATCACGTAAACTATATATGGATGATACCTGCGGTTTGGCAAAATCGAACAAAACAGCCGAAAGATAATCGCCGATATAAAAAACAATCCATAGCAAACAAGAAGATAAAACGCCAATAACAATGCTTTTGAGGTCTACCTTAAAATCATCTTTCCAGTTTTTTTTCAACAAAAAGCTCATCCAAATTAATACCGAAGCCGAAACAAGCATCGACAACCAGAAGTTGAGGTAAGGCGCTGTCCATGGCGAGAACATGGTAAACCATAATGCAAATGCCACTAATATAGGGATAAGTAGTTTTTTTACAACCATGATGAAATAAATATTAAAATAGAAAGTAAGGTACTGAACATTAATTGCAATTGAGCGGTTCTTACATCCAGATCCATAATATTTTCGGGCTTGTCAACACTTGCCGTACTCATTATTTTGCAATTTTTTACCGCTACAGGAATCGTTAACAATACCAACAATACTATCCAGTGCAAAAAACCTGTGATTACAAAAACAATAATAGAAAGATAAGCAATGATAAGCAACGCTTTATATTTTACAATAGAAGCTTTTAGGCCGATAAGCATGGCAGAAGTACGGATATTGGCCCGTTTATCGTGTGAAATATCGCGCGTATTGTTAGCATGCAATATATTAACCGTAATGCACGCTAGTGGTATACACAGGGCAATCACCTGCCAATCGAGCCTGCAAGTCATGGAATAATAAGTACCTAATGTAATAAGCGGCCCATACACGATGAAGATAAGCAAATCGCCCAATGCCCTGTATTTAAATTGATAGTAAAAATAAGCCGAAATAACCCCGAATATACCCATACACAACAAAGGCAATCCCGTATGGTAAAAAATAAACAACCCTAACGCGGCTCCCAATAATAGGAAAAATATTCCCAGATTGAGAATTGTTTTCGGAGCAAAAGTTCCATTAACCAATAAGCGGCTTGAACCAAACGTATCTTCACGGTCAACCCCTTGTTTATAGTCAAAATAATCGCTAATCAGGTTACCGCTGATTTGAAAAAATACGGCGCCGATAATAGATAATACACCCAGTAGCCAGTTGGCATCAATACCCGATTGTTTGTGCAGATAGAAAACGTACATAAATGCAACCAATGCCGGCATACTCGATGCCGGAAACGACCAAGGGCGCAAAGCGATTATCCAATCTTTAGGAGTAGGTTTTTGTTTCATTTTATAGATTTTTATTTTATTAAAGTTGCAAAGATAATGCATGTTTTAATAATCACAATTGACATTTGATTGATAGCGAAAAAATATCGTTTTTTTCATATATTTTCTCTGTTTTAAATACAGTTTTATATTCTTTCTTAATCAAACTCATCCGAAAAAATGTAATAATTTACAATAACTCGTCCGAAAAATTGTGAATTTCTTGCAAAACTCGTCCGAAAAATTGTATATTTGTACAAAATTCATTCGATAAAATGAGAAGAACAGCATTGTTAGCATTGAAAAAATGGAAAAACAGCCCTAATAGAAAACCTTTGATCATAAGAGGTGCTCGTCAGGTTGGAAAAACATGGTTGATGAAAAACTTTGGTAAAGCAGCGTATAAAAACATTGTATATGTTAACTTCGAAAACGATTATCAGTTGAAAAATTTGTTTCAACAAAATTTTGATATTGAACGTATCCTTTCTGCATTACAATTGTTTTCCGGAATAAAGCCGGAGCCGCAAGATACGCTTATTATATTTGATGAGATACAAGAAGCGGAACGCGCCATTACTTCGTTGAAGTATTTCTATGAAAACGCTCCGGAATATCATATTGTTGCAGCAGGTTCTTTATTGGGGGTTGCTCTGCACGAAGGAACATCTTTTCCTGTGGGGAAAATCGATTTTTTAGACTTATATCCACTTTCTTTTATTGAATTTATGTTGGCTTTGGGCGAAAACGGATTGGTTGAATCTTTGCAAAAACAAGATTGGCAGCTTATTACTGTTTTTAAAGATAAATATATTAATTTGCTAAAACAATACTATTATATAGGCGGAATGCCCGAAGTTGTTGTTAATTTTGCCGCCGATAAAGATTTCCGGAATGCGCGTCGCATTCAACGCCAAATACTCGATTCATACGAACAAGATCTTTCCAAACACGTTCCCGCAAATATTGTTCCTCGTATCCGAATGGTTTGGAACTCTATTCCGGCACAATTGGCTAAAGAAAACCGGAAATTTATTTATGGATTGATTAAAGAAGGAGCAAGAGCCAAAGATTTTGAGTTGGCGCTCGCTTGGCTTGTTGATTGCGGATTGATACATCAGTTGTACCGGGTAAAGAAACCCAATATGCCTCTAAAAGCATATGAAGACTTTGGAGCATTTAAATTATATTTGTTCGATGTTGGACTTTTGGCAGCCATGGCAGAATTGGATGCCAAAATATTGTTGAATGATAGTAGTATTTTTACGGAATTTAAAGGTGCTCTTACGGAACAATTCGTATTACAGCAATTTGTAATTGAAAAGGAACTGAACTGTTATTATTGGTCGGCAGAAAAATCGGAAGCGGAAATAGATGTACTTATACAGTATAAAAATATGATTATTCCGGTAGAAGTAAAAGCTTCAGAGAATTTACAATCGAAAAGTTTAAGGTCTTTCAAAGATAAATATTCTCCCGTATTATCTGTTCGAACTTCTATGTCCGACTTCAGGGAAGAAGAATGGCTTACCAATTTGCCTTTATATGCCATCAATGAATTTCAGAAATATTGTGATTTAAAAACAGCAAACAACATTTAAATATGACATACCAAGCCGAAAAAGTAGTTCCTTACAAAGGAGACAACGCTTCCAAAAGCATTCAGGTAAAACAAATGTTCAACGAAATTGCCCCCCAATATGATTTCTTAAACCACACTCTCTCGTTGGGAATAGACCGTCGTTGGCGTAAAAAAGGGATTTTATTATTAAAGGAAATTCATCCGCAACAAATATTGGATATTGCCACCGGAACAGGTGATTTTTTGATGGAAGCTTACAAAAGATTAAAGCCTGAAAAAATAACAGGAATCGATATCTCTGAAAAAATGATGGATGTAGCCCAACAAAAAGTAAATCAGGCCGGATTATCTGCCCATATCAATTTTCAATTACAGGATTGTAGCGCATTATCGTTTGATGCCGATACGTTTGATGCAGCCACGGTGGCTTTTGGCATCCGGAATTTCGAGAACCTGGATAAATCCTTACAAGAAGTATTGCGTGTGCTTCGCCCTGGTGGACAATTTGTTATACTGGAACTATCCATACCCGAATACTTTCCCATGAAACAAGCCTACTGGCTCTATTCTAAAATGGTTATTCCCATTATAGGATGGCTTATTTCAAAAAATAAACCGGCTTACAGTTACCTGCCCAAATCAATTAAGGCATTTCCACAAAACGCTCAAATGAAAGCTATTTTGGAAAAGAACGGATTTTCGAAAGTAGCATATAAGAAACTGACGCATGGAATTTGCACTTTATACTCTGCTGTGAAATAGTTTCTTTTTTGTTTTTTCAACGCGAAGGCGCTAAGAGGATTATAAAACTTTGCGCCTTTTTGTTCTGTAGTGTATTATAATAATTCTTGTTATGCGTTGGGCGAGCAAGACTAAAAAGGATAATACTGAAATATTTCTATGTTGTACAATATAAAAATAAATGAATGTTTTATACCTTTGCATTTTCTTTCAAAATGCACTTTATTATGGACGATCTATCGCAGGATAAGTTATTAACATCCAGTTATATACTAGCTTGTTTGGGCAACTTCTTACTTTTCTTTGGTTTTTACATATTGATGCCTACCTTACCTTTGTACCTGATCGAAACATTTGATATATCCAAGTCCATGGTGGGGGTTATATTGTCCTGTTATATTGTAGCTACCCTTATTACCCGTCCATTTACCGCCTTTTTTGCCGATATGTTTGAGCGTAAACCGCTTTATCTGTGGGCCTACTTTTTCTTTATTGCTGTTTTTATATCCTATCCGTTGGTAGCGTCTGTTGGACTCTTTCTATTAATGCGTATTTTACACGGTTTGGCTTATGGAGCCGTTAGTACCATGGGCAATACACTGATTGTGGATATTATGCCCGCATCCCGCCGTGGCGAAGGATTGGGTTATTTTGGGATGGCCAGCAACATGGCTATGGCCATTGGTCCGATGATTGGTCTTTTGATGCACGATACGACCGGAAATTTTAACCTGATTTTTTACGGCGCTGTACTCTCGGGAGCAATAGGATTTTGTTGCGTATCTTTTATAAAGGCACCTAAAAAACAAGCCAAAGAAAAGCCTACAGAACCCTTATCATTAGACCGCTTCTTATTGCTCAAAGGCATGCGTGCCGGTTTTTGCTTTTTACTGCTTGCCATTCCTTATGGCATGACAACCACTTATGTAGCCCTTTATGGAAAAGAATTGGGCATTACCGGCGGCATGGGATTCTTTTTTGTGCTGATGGCTGTAGGGTTACTTATCTCCCGCTTCTTTTCCGGTAGGTTGGTCGATCGCGGATTGCTGACAAAGGTTGTATTTGTGGGATCAATCATTGTCGGTATTACTCTCTTGTTGTTTTCGGGTATCAAAGAATTAATGTTCCTGAACCAGCACTTTCTGATGTTTTTATTCTATTTTGTGGCCTTGATGCTTGGAGTGGGCTATGGCATGATGTTTCCGGCCTATAACACGCTATTTGTAAACCTGGCTCCAAACAACCGCCGGGCAACCGCCAGTTCTACTTACCTTACCAGTTGGGATATAGGTATCGGAATCGGATTAATCCTTGGCGGATATATTGCCGAGCATACCGGACTTTCGATAGCTTATTTTGTAGGATCAATATTAGCCCTCATATCATCTTTTACTTTTAATAAGTGGGTGGCCCCACACTTTAATAAGTATAAATTAAGATAAATAAATTCAAGATTTAATATTCAAGATTCAAAATTATTGTACTAATGAGATTCCAGAGTAATATTGAATATTAAATGTTGAATCTTTTTTGAAACAAAAACGTTAATAAATAATTTTATTTGAAATATTTCAATCTGTTTATTTTATATTTTATAACTTTGTGTCGCTTTTTAGTTATAAATCATCAAAATATTAATTGTATAAAATAAAATTATGAAGAGAAAAAAACTTTCCAGTCTGTTTTTATTATTGATTATTCCTTTTTACGGCTATGCCGAATTACCCAAACTCTCTTATAAATTATACGGTTTTGTAGAAAATCAGATAAGTATAAATTCCCGCAGAAATGTAGAAACTGTTGGAATATCTTTTAATATTATGCCTTATCCCGAGAAACCGGATGCGAATGGCAAAGACCTTAATGCAGTATCGTCAGCTGAGTTGCTCGCGATCAATTCTCGAGTAGGGCTTGATGTATCCGGACTCGAATTATTCAAATCGAAAATATCCGCTAAAATAGAAGCTGACTTTGCCGGAGCCGGAACTTCATATTATGTATTGAGACTTCGCAGGGCTTTTATCGATATGAACTGGGAGAAAATACAGTTATTGGTAGGACAAGACTGGCACCCCATGTCTATTTGCGTAATGCCCGCTTCTTTGGAACTGAACGGAGGGGCACCTTTTAATCCTTTCAATAGAAGCCCGCAGGTAAATTTTAAATATAAAATGGGTAATTGGAAATGGACAGCTGCCGCCCTTTACGAAATGCAATTCTGCTCCGATGGGCCTGCCGGAAAAAACGCCATATATATGCGCGATGCTATCATGCCCGATTTTTTCCTGGGTGCAGACAATGCCTGCGAACACTTCCGCTGGGGTATAGGAGCCGATGTAAAAATGATTGCACCTCGTACCCAATCGACAGTTCAAACGGTGGATGGCCCCAAAACTTATGTTGTGGACGAAAACCTTACCACCCTTTCGTATATGGCATACGGACAGTATGAAAAAGATAAATTATCGATCAAAGCCAAAGCTATTTTCGGGCAAAACTTAACCGATATGACCATGGTAGGAATGTATGGCGTTTCTTCCAGGGATGAAGCTACCGGAAAACAGGAATATGCCGGTTTTAACATAGCTACGGCTTGGTTGAATGTTGTATATGGAAAATCGTGGAAAGTTGGACTATATGCCGGATATACAGCGAATTTGGGAACCAATAAAGATTTAATAGCAGATACTCCCGTTTACGGATACGGCTATGTGGAAAACCAAATTATAGACCAGATGTACCGCATTATGCCACAGATAACCTATAGCAGGCAAAATTGGAAAATAGGTATGGAAGCAGGTATTACCACCGCAGGTTATGGTACCCTTGATATCGAAACCGGAAAAGCAAAAGATGTAAAAAATGTGACCGGTTTTAGAGGATTATTGGCATTGAGCTACTCTTTTTAACGAAAAGTTTAGAGCAATATTTTAGTTTATCACAAAGACTAACGTTTTAACAGACATTTATATATTTAAATCTAATAATACTGAGACTTAAAACTTACAACTTTAAAAAACTTTTTACCTAACTTTGTGTTGTATTTTTTACCGAATAATTATGGATAAAAAGAAAGAAATAAAAGTAGTTGCAGCACTGAGAAACGGAACTGTAATAGACCATATCCCGTCCGATAAGCTTTTTAAAGTAGTTTCTATACTCAAACTGGATGAAGTAAAAAACCAGCTTACCTTTGGAAATAATCTCGATAGCCGGAAACTCGGTACTAAGGGCATTGTAAAAGTGTCCGACCTGTTTTTCGAGCAGGATGTAATTGATAAAATAGCCTTGGTAGCACCACATGCCCAGTTGAACATCATAAAAAACTATGATGTGGTTGATAAAAAATCAGTTCACCTGTCCGACGAAATAACCGATATTGTTTGTTGTGCCAATCCCAAGTGCATTACCAATAACGAACCCGTTCCTACCAAATTCAAAGTATTGGAAAAAGAGCCAGTTGTAGTTAAATGCAATTACTGCGAAAGAATACTTCACGAAGACGATCTGAAAATAAAATAATATCAGAACGCAAATTACGCGAATTGCGCAAATAAATACGGATTTGAATTTTATGTCCAATTTAGGATTTAACAGAATCCATATAAGATATTTATTTGCGTGATTCGCGTAATTTGCATTTTCAACATTATCTCATGAAAACAAAAAAACTACAATGGCGTCCCGGTAATATGGTTTATCCCTTGCCGGCTGTACTGGTCAGTTGCGGAAGCTCCGAAGACGATTATAATATGATGACCGCTTCGTGGACAGGCACCATATGCAGCGATCCTGCCATGTGTTATGTATCTATTCGCAAAGAGCGACATTCATATGATATCATTAAAAAGAACATGGAATTTGTAATTAACCTCACTACCGAAGACTTGGCTTATGCTACCGATTGGTGCGGTGTGAAGTCGGGTAGGGAAGTGAATAAATTCAAGGAGATGAAACTAACCCCTGTAAAAGGAGAAAAAATATCAGCTCCCATTATAGCTGAATCTCCTGTTAATATAGAATGTAAAGTAACACAGATTATTCCATTGGGTACACATGATATGTTTATGGCCGAAGTGGTTAATGTGCAAGTAAGTGGCGAATACCTCGATGAGAAAACCGGAGCATTTGACCTCGCTAAAGCCAGATTGATAGCCTACAGTCATGGACAATATTACAAGTTGGGCGAACAGATAGGTAAATTCGGCTGGACGGTTCAGAAAAAGAAAAATAATTACACATTTTTGTTTGAAACATTTTTGTTTGAAACATTTTTGTTTGAAACATTTTTGTTTGTTTTAAAACAATAATTATCTTTGTAAGAAAAATGATTACATGGAAAAATTACCTTTCATATTCGGCAAGTCTGCCGACATCATAAATTTTACAGACAGGGAAGAAGAATCGGCACGGCTTATTCAAAATTTCAAATCGCTTATAAATACAACCATTATATCACCACGCAGGTGGGGAAAGACTTCTCTGGTTGAAAAAGTTGCCAAACAGATAATGAAAGAAAACAAAGATATCAAAGTTTGTACACTTGATATTTTTAATGTGAGGAGCGAAGCCGAATTTTATGAACATTTTGCCAAAGAAATACTAAAAGCTACAGCAACAAAATGGGAAGAAATGGCTGCCAATGCCCGTGAGTTTTTGTCGCAACTGTTACCAAAAATCAATTTCTCTCCCGATTCCCAAGCCGAAATCTCATTTGGGGTAGAATGGAAAACTTTACAAAAAAGTCCCGATGACATTCTCAATCTTGCCGAAACTATTGCCAAAGCAAAGAATGTCAAAGTAATTGTCTGTATTGACGAATTTCAGTCGGTTGGCGATTATCCGGAAAGCTTGGCTTTTCAACGAAAACTTCGCTCACATTGGCAACACCATCACCATGTTGCCTATTGTCTTTATGGCAGCAAACGCCACATGTTGCTCGATATTTTTTCAAATGCTTCCATGCCGTTCTATAAATTCGGCGACATTATGTTTCTGCAAAAAATCAGCAATGAAAATTGGAGCGAGTTTATAAAAAAGCGATTTGAAAATACCGGTAAAAAAATAACATTGGAACATGCAGGATTGCTTGCGAAAATGGTCGATAATCATTCTTATTATGTGCAGCAGCTGGCACAACAAGTCTGGCTCCGTACCGATAAATTCTGTACAAAAGAAATTATTGACGACGCATTGCAAGGCATTAAAAATCAGTTAAGCTTACTTTTTGTAGGCCAGGTTGAAAACATGACAAGTAACCAAATTAATTTTTTGAAAGCAGTGTTGAATGGCGAAACAGCTTTTACTTCGCAAAAAACACTACAAAAATACCATTTGGGTACATCTGCCAACATCAAAAGAGTAAAAGAAACTTTAAGTTTCAGGGAAATTATTGATATTCAAAATAATACCGTAGAAATTCTGGATCCTGTTTTTAAGTTGTGGCTAAAAGAAGATTATTTTGATAAATAAAAGACATGAATTGAATCATTAGAGTTTATGTAAATTAGATTTTCATATTACGTGTGCACGTGGCCGCTCTGCAGAGGAGTAGAGTACTAAAATAAAAAATATGACTGAAATAGCCATCTTTTTATTTGTTTTGTAAGTATTGTAGTGATTTTCAGATATTTAAATTTTTATCCCCTAATCTGATACATTTGTTTCGAGATACAAAATCACATTATATTGTAAATTTTCAAGAGAAAAATTCTTTTGTAGGTTCTTTTAATTAAAAATTCACAATATAATGTGATTTTATTGTTTTTCCATTTAATATCATTTATATTTGCATTCAAATCACAATATATTGGGATTATGAAAAAAACAGGTAAC
Source organism: Paludibacteraceae bacterium (assembly GCA_031555675.1). GTDB lineage: Bacteria > Bacteroidota > Bacteroidia > Bacteroidales > Paludibacteraceae > JAISJU01. The sequence goes on from JAVBUB010000070.1 coordinate 19,788, forward strand.
ATTATTAAAGAACGTAGAAAAGCATTATCTATCACTCAGCAGGAATTAGCTGAACTGGCAGGTATTGGTATCAATACACTCACAAAAATAGAGAGAGGCGAAGCTAATCCCTCTTTTGATATATTAAACCGTGTGTTAGACACTTTAGGCCTTGAAATGGATATTAAAGTAAAAAGCAATAACATTTAAAAACTGAATAATGAGAAAAGGACAGGTTTATTTACGAGGCATTTTGGCTGGTGAACTGACTGAAATATCTACCCACGAATATATTTTTCGTTATAATGATGATTACTTCAAAGATGATACCAAGCCTGAAATCAGCTTAACATTACCTAAAACGCAACAAGAATTTCGCTCTTCTTACTTATTCCCTTTTTTCTTCAATATGTTATCAGAGGGAAGTAATCGGATTTCTCAGGCTCGATTATTAAAGATTGACGAAAAAGACAATTTTGGCATTTTATTAGCCACTGCTCAAAATGATGTAACCGGAGCTGTAACCATAAAACCCGTTACTGTATGAAAGAATTAACTCATTGCCCATCAACATTAGCCAAAGGATTTAATACTTACAGTCCTATTGCGCTGAAAAGGCTTTTTGATAAACAAAAAATATCCCATATTCTTCCCTACGAATCTATTGAGAATAACGAAGAGGATGCTCAACTGTTTATGAATAACCGTAAACGTATTTCTCTGTCCGGTGTACAAAGTAAGTATTCAATGATTATAGAAAACGGATTGCTAAATCTGACGACCGAAAAAGAACAAGGACATTACATATTAAAGCCCAAGCCAACAGGAATTAAAAATCCGGCCGAATGTGCAGCAAACGAAAACCTGACCATGCAAATAGCCGAACAGGTTTTTAATATGGAAACGGCAGCCAATGGCTTATGTTTCTTTCAAAGCGGAGAAATAGCCTACATTACAAAACGGTTTGACATCATGCCCACCGGCAGCAAATACAGGGTTGAAGATTTTGCTTCATTGGCAGGTTTAACCTCTGATAATGGCGGAACAAATTTCAAATACGACAAATACAGTTATGAGGATGCAGCCGAACTAATAAAAAAATACATTCCTGCTTGGCGCATTGAATTGTTGAAGTTTTATCGTATGATTGTTTTCAATTTTCTTTTTTCCAATGGTGATGCCCATTTAAAGAATTTTTCTATTATTGAAACTAAAGATGGTGACTTTCGCTTAACTCCTGCTTATGATTTATTAAACACAAGGCTTCATGTTGACGATACCGAGTTTGCTCTTGATAAAGGACTTTTCAAAGAAAATGATCCTGAATACATGAAAGGCGGTACTCAAGTCATTGGAGCTACTTTCCATGCCTTTGGAATAAAAATCGGACTTCCTTCAAAAACAATTGAAAAAGAACTTTTATTATTTACATCCAAACCTCCAATAATAGAAGAGTTGATAAGTAATTCTTTTTTGTCCGATAAATTAAAGAAAATGTATCTTTCGCATTATCAGACAAGACGAAATCGATTATCTGATATGAAATTATAATCAATAATTATTTTAAAATCAGTTGTTTATATTTGTTCTATGAAGTATTTTTTCGTTATATATGCCATATTTTTTACCAGATCAATGGAAACATAGAATAAAATGATAACATATTATCCAATATCTCTTACTCCTTATTTAAAATGAAGGATAAATTGTTGAAAAATAATTTCTTGATTCTTCAATCTTCCTTTTTCATTTTTTCATACCTTTGTGCTTTCTACAAAAATCATTAAAAACAATATATTCATGAAAAGAGACAACGCTATTTTCGACATCATCGAGAGAGAACGTCAACGCCAACTAAAAGGCATCGAGTTAATTGCATCTGAAAACTTTGTAAGCGAACAAGTCATGCAAGCCATGGGTTCTGTACTTACCAATAAATATGCCGAAGGATATCCCGGAAAACGTTATTACGGAGGGTGCGAAATTGTAGATTTGTCGGAACAACTCGCTATTGATCGTCTGAAAGAAGTTTTCGGTGCCGAATATGCCAACGTTCAACCACACTCGGGTGCACAAGCCAATATGGCCGTGTTCTTGTCATGTCTTAATCCCGGAGATAAATTCTTAGGATTAAACCTGTCTCACGGTGGACACTTATCTCACGGTTCGCCTGTTAATTTCTCGGGTTTGGCTTACCATGCGTTAGAATATAATGTAAAAGAAGATACCGGACGCGTAGACTACGAACAAATGGAAGAAGTAGCCTTGCGCGAACGTCCTAAATTGATTATTGCCGGAGCTTCTGCTTACTCTCGCGAATGGGATTATGCCCGTATGCGTAAACTGGCCGACCAAATCGGTGCTATCTTTATGGTAGATATGGCACATCCTGCCGGGTTAATTGCTGCCGGATTGTTGGAAAACCCATTGAAACATGCTCATATCGTTACTTCTACTACCCATAAAACACTTCGCGGACCACGTGGAGGTATTATTTTGTTAGGAAAAGATTTCGAAAACCCATGGGGTAAAAAAACACCTAAAGGCGAAATCCGTATGATGTCCGCTTTGTTGGATTCTGCTGTATTCCCCGGAGTACAAGGAGGTCCATTGGAACACGTTATTGCCGCTAAAGCCGTTTCGTTTGGCGAAGCATTACAACCCGAATACAAAGAATACCAAATGCAGGTAAAGAAAAATGCAGCTGCCATGGCACAAGCATTTATGGACAAAGGATATAAAATTATTTCTGATGGTACCGATAACCACTCCATGTTGGTTGACTTACGTCCTAAATTCCCTGAACTGACAGGTAAAGTAGCAGAGAAAGCATTGGTTGCCGCCGATATTACAACCAACAAAAACATGGTTCCGTTTGACAGCCGCTCACCATTCTTAACCTCCGGACTTCGCTTTGGTACACCAGCCATTACTACCCGTGGAGCTAAAGAACCACTGATGGGCGAAATCGTGGAAATGATCGATAACGTTTTGGCCAATGCCGAAAACGAAAAACTTATCGAATCGGTAGCACAGAAAGTAAATGGCATTATGAAAGATTATCCGTTGTTTGCTTACTAAGAGAGGTGTTGTGCGCGACGTCTCTACTGTCATTTTAATCATTGAACTTACAACAAAAAAGAAGATGCTATCAGGCATCTTCTTTTTTGTTGTGATGTTGAGAAATCAATTAATGTAAATCGTGTAAAATCTGAGAAATAGATAAAATAAACAGTTTTTCAATCATTTTATTTAATGATTACTTTTGTCGCTTTCCCATTTATTACCACTACATATATACCTTGTGGCAAACTTTTAACAGTATTTCCGGCAGTAATATTTTGTTGAGTGAGCAATATTCCGGCAATACTATAAATTTGCATATAGGCGGGTTCTTTACTTTCCAGGTAAAGTTTATTTTCTGATGTCCATATTTTTATGTCGCCATTATTGGTTACCATCCGGTTGCCGGTTTCTTCTCCTTTTTTCTTCATGTATGGCGATTCGTATGCTCCCATATCTACTACATCGTTGAAGATTCGTATGTTTCCGGCAAAATCAAAGTCAATATTGTTTATATAGGTATTGTTTCCGGCATCGATACAAGGACTATCTTCCGAAAGAGTATATTTATTACTTCCCTCAAACAGAGGGTCATTGTCGGAATTTGTTCCATCCAGGTTACCATTGGTGGTAGATGCATAGCCGCTAACCAGACTGTAATATATGGCAGGTTGACTTCCGGTAATGTTAACCATATCATTAATGCTGGCATCTCCGTTTGTATTTCCCCAAATGATACTGTTGTATATTTTAGGCGAAGAAAAATTGTTATATATAGCACTTCCGCTGGTTGTAGCAATATTTTCCGTCATGGTAACGTTGGTTAATTCTGCAGAAGAATTGAAATTAATCATCCCTCCACCTTGGTTCGCTTCGTTTTTGATGATGATAACTTGTGTTAGAACAGGAGAAGAACCATTATTGTTGTACATGCCGCCACCATATTCTCCAGCGTTGTTTTTGCTGATGGTGGTATTTATAAATTTAGGACAGGATAATTGGTCGTTGAATACGCCGCCTCCACTTTTAGCGCTGTTTTCATGAAATGTAACATCAGATATATTAGGCGAAGAATACATATTGAATATGCCACCTCCAAAAAAAAGAGCCGCATTATTTTTTATTATTGTTTTGTTTTCCAATACAGGCGAAGAGTAGCTGTTGTATATACCGGCACCATGGAAAGCAGCTTCATTTTCACTGATGGAAGTGAAATTTATAACCGGAGCGGACGAATTGTTGTTGTACATTCCGCCGCCATTGTTTAATGCCTTGTTTTCGCTCATAGTTACCGATGTTAATGCCGGAGATGAAGAATTATTATTATACATTCCTCCACCATCCTGAGAAGCCTGGTTGTCTGTTATACTTACAAGAGTCAGGGCAGGGGAAGATACATTTGTATTGTACATTCCTCCACCCAGATTGGCGTTATTGCTTGTAATCTGACTGGCATTTAAAACGGGCGACGAATTGGCATTGTTATATATTCCTCCTCCTCTTTCCGCTGAGTTTCCGGAAATTCTCACATTTTGCAATATGGGTGAAGAGGACGAGTTATTGTAAATTCCTCCTCCATAGGTGGTAGCGGTATTCGAACCGATTGTAGAATTGGTAACGGAAATGGATGAAATATTATTGTTATACATTCCACCGCCATTGATAGCCGCGTTATTGGTAATGGTAGCATTAACCAGGGCGAGAGAAGATAGCGAATTGAATATTCCACCGCCATTATAGGCTGCGGCACAATGGGAAATAGTAATATCTTGCATCTCCGGATTGGACGATGATCCGTTGAATATACCGCCGCCGTCTCCGGTAACCTCATTGTTGGTAATTGTTATATTATTTAGTATAGGAGATCCGCTCAGAATGGCTATGGCTCCACCGCGAGCCGAGTAGTTTTGTGTAATTTTCAGGTTCCGGAGCGTAGGTGAACCTCCTGTCACATGTATGGCGCCACCATCGCACCGCCAGATATAATAGCCGTTAACAGAAATTCCCGTATCGGTATGACGCCCTTCTCCTTCGGTTATGGTAAGTCCGTCGAGACATGCAGAACCAACTTCTCCTGCAAATATTACCACATGGTAACAACTTCTGTTACCGCTCAATTTTGTTTCATTGTGCTGCCAGTTGCGGTCATTGAAGTTTGTTTCATTGCCTGTAAATCCACCGTAAATTTTTACATTTGGTTTCATCAGGAATGCATTATCTCTAGAAGTAAGATAATCGGAATCTAATACTTTGTGGCTGGGGATGTAAGTTCCTGCGGCCAACCAAATGTCGCCCCCACCTTCATTACCCAATGCATTAATCATATTTTGCAAATCATCAGAGGCATTGGCCCAAGATGTTCCGCTTTTGTCTCCACATCCAGATATGGTAACATAACGCACAGCAGCGTTTGTTGCACCTATAGCGAGCAACAATGAGAAACAAAGTAATTTTATTTTCATGTACAACAATTATGTATAAATTCTATAAATAAGCGCCTAATTTCCAAAAGGATAGATAGAGATCAAATTCATTACAAAAATATATAAAAAATATTATATAGATGAAAGATTATGTAAAAAAATAATAGTATTTATCCGTAATTTATACATTTATATCTTGAAATCCAGCTTAGTTTTCGATTAATGTTTTTAATTCTTCGTTATAATCGAATTGTAAATCTTCGTGTAATGTATAGATTACTTTTTGTATAACTTGAACTTGTTTTATCAGTATTGATGCAATAGCGCTTTGTCTCAGGTAATTTTGTGATAATCTACTCAATTTTCGACAGAAATGTAACCTTAGTTCAATTTCAGTCTGCTTGTTACCCGAGAATTTAATTAGCTTGTTCATCATGCGCAAGCTTTTCCTGATTTGCTTTTTCGCAATATATGAATTACTTTTTTTTATTTCGTCAAACTGTTCGTCAATCTCTTTTTTTATTTCATCAATGTAATTTTTTTCATCATTTGATTCAAAAAGCAGATAACTGATCAATTCTTTGTTTTCCTTTTTATATTTAACAAGTTGGATGCAAATGTTGAGTAATTGTGTTGGATGCAATGTTTCCAGTTCCTTTTTTATTTCTCTGAGAGATGATGTTTTCATGTCAGTTTATTTTGTTTCAAAAATAAATAAAATAATAGAGAATTGAACATTAGAATAATTTTCTTATTTTTGTTGCATTCTATTAAATGCTTGGTGATGAAAAAGCTATTTTCGTTATTCCTTTTATTTTTTTTGTGTACAACAACAACCTTTGCCGGATTTGAGATTTCGGGAAATCCGGTAACCATGCCAAGTCCTCCTTTAGATATGGATAATGTCTATATATTCAATGGATTAGTGAATGCTTCTATTACTTACCGGGATACCGAAAACAGAACTTTCAACTGGAAAAGTTATACGACAGATCCTGCCGTAACCCAAGATATATTGTCAGAATCGGGTGTTGGTTCTACCACACTATATAATCTGACAGATGCGACCGGTTACATATTGGAAATAGTAGGCGTAAGAACTTATTACATATATGTGTTCGATTATAATCTACATCCTTCTACGGTAAATTTATTGGATGTAGCGGACCAAAATTGCGATGAAACAATCTTTGACATGAAGGTGGATATACAATCCATGGAATATTATACTTCTACAGGAACTAAATATACTGTAATACGGAATACGGCATTATTGGAATATAACACCATAGACGAAAATAATATAACTTGGGATGATGCTATTCAAAAATTTAAGGAAACAACCGAAACCAGAACTATCAATAATGCCAATACAACCTTTATATTGACAGATGTTTATGCTAATCCGACAACATTTGCTTTATATGGCGATTATTATGCCGAAAAATTCAAAAAAGATTCGGTTCAAAGACATGTCGAACCTGTTAAGCCTTTTATTCAGGCGTGGGCCGTGGCAGATAAGCTGGCATTAAATGAAATAGAAGATGATGATAAATATGAAGGAAAGGATATTAAGAGTTCTGCACCTTTGAATGTTAGTTTTACCGTGCATACCAATCTGCCCAGAATGTACTATAAATGGCAGATATATAATACCAATGAGCCGACTGTTCTGGTAGGGCAATCGACAGAAGAGTCTTTTCAATACACATTTAGCAAGGAAGTCGAGGACGGGAAATATATAGCCCGCTTAGATGTTGTAACTGTAGAAGGACGTTGTTTAGCCAGCGATTCCGTTATGATTTCTCTATCCAGTGTAAAACTCGAAGTGCCCAATGTATTTACACCCAATGACGATGGTATGAACGATAATTTTTGCGTAGCGTTTAAATCAATTACAAAATTCGAAATGTGGGTATATAACCGTTGGGGTAGGTTGGTATTCCATACAACAAACCCGGAAGTTTGTTGGGATGGATATATCGGCAATGCTAAAGCTGCTACAGGGCCATATTTTTATGTTATTAAAGCTACTGGAGCCGATGGATCTAAGCAAAATCAAGATGGCGATATTAACCTATTGAGGTAGATTACAAATTAACAATTGATAATTAGCAATAGTGGAAATTTGAGTTGATGTGCCAATTAATCAATGTATTAGATCTTCAAATTCGGGTATGTCTTTCAAAAAATCATACCGCATGCTTTCATAGTCAATCCGGCAGCAAAAATGCTCTATACCATTGGATACGATCAGGTAATTAACCTTTAGTTTCATGTTGTATACCGCAATCTGGTCAAAAGTTTCCTGCGTAATGGTTA
>JAVBUB010000033.1:0-9092 GCA_031555675.1 Paludibacteraceae bacterium
AAAGGCATCAGTAGCGTTGCCGGGGGAAACTTTGCCCAGGAAGTAAACAACCGCTTTATGATACGAAGGGGGCGATTAAAATTTACTTACGAAGGAAATGTTTCTAAAGCTACCTTCCAAATAGATGCCACAGAAAAAGGAGTATATATAAAAGATGCCTATCTTAGTTTTACAGAGCGTTATGTACATGCTATTTCGCTAACTGCGGGTATTTTCGACCGCCCTTTCGGATATGAGATCTCTTATTCATCAAGCTTGCGCGAATCGCCCGAACGTTCCAGGGTTGTGCAAACGCTATTTCCCGGCGACAGGGACTTAGGGGCAAAAATAACCCTTAATCCAACCAGGACAAATTTTAAATTTTTATTCTTGGATGCCGGAGTGTTCAATGGCAATGGAATTAATCTGGAAACCGATTCATACAAAGACTTTATAGGTCATTTGTATGCGACTAAGATTGCAAAAAACAAAAAACTCGAATGGGGTCTTGGAGTATCCTATTATTATGGTGGATTTGCAGCCGAAAAAGATTCTGTTTATTCCATAGACAACATAAATGGCGTTGACGTATTTACTCCACAAGAAGGCATAAAAGGCGACCGGATGAAACGCGAATACATTGGTTTTGACGCTCAAGCTAGTTGGAAATGGTATTTGGGCGACATTAAATTATTCGGAGAATTTATATTCGGCACACAGCCCGGAACATCAAAAACGAGCTTTAGTCCTGCCGTATCTTCCATAAACTATGCATCGCTCGACTATACCTACTCCAGAAAATTCAATGGTTATTACTTTTATTTTATCCAAGATATATTAAAGACTCATTTTCAGGTAGTGCTTAAATATGATGTGTATGACCCGAATACAAAAGTAAAAAAGAATGAAATTGGGAAAGTCGAGCCTAATAGTAACCCCACCAATGCTACTGATCTTAAATATTCAACATTGGGTATCGGAGTTAATTATCAATGGGATAAAAATCTTAGGTTTATGGCTTATTATGATTTGGTAAAAAATGAAACATCTACTTCCTTAACGGGATATAATAAAGATTTAAAAGACAATGTTTTCACATTAAGGGTACAATATAAATTCTAGAAATACATGACAAGAATTATTTTATAGACCTTTATTAAGTTATACGTAGTACGTTTTAAGTTTTACGTAGCTGACTTTGAAATAGTACGCCAAAACGTATAACGTAAAACGTACTACGTAAAACTTTATTCTTTAGACCGATTTGAGTTATAAGGTTTTTAAAGTTTGTAAACTTAACATTTATCTTTTTCCACTTTTGTCATGCACTAAGTTTTATCATTTCTTTTTCCCTAAAAGACGAAGCAAATACAAAAACATATTAATAAAATCGAGATATAAAGTCAATGCACCCAAAATTGAATATTTGGCTACCATACTACTATCTTCTATTTGCGTACTCATCTTTTTAAGTTTCTGGGTATCATAAGCTGTTAGACCTACAAAAATCAGAACTCCCGCATAAGTTGTAATCCAATAAAGAGTAGAATTGGCCCAAAAAATATTAACAACAGATGCTATAATAAGGCCTATTAAAGCCATAATCAAAATACTACCCAACTTCGATAAGTCTTTTTTTGTAACCATTCCATAAACACTCATAATGATAAATGTAGCTGCTGTTACAACAAAAGTAGAAACTATCGATTCCTGTGTGTAAACTACAAAAATAGAAGATAGAGTTGCACCGGTAAGCAACGAATACAGCACAAAAAGTAACGACGCAACTTGTGGAGACAATTTATTGATTGCCGCAGAAATTATTAAAACCAATGCAAATTCGCCGATAATCATTCCATAAAACACCACAGGATTACCAAAAATAAACGACAATGTGGTTACCGAACCAGCTACCACATACGCCATCAATGCCGTTATCAATAAGGCAAAACCCATCCATGCGTAAACTTTAGTCATAAAATCTGCAACAACTGCACTTTCAGCCGACTTACGGCCGGACAATTCAAATTCATTCATTTCGTTTATATTTATTATTTTTTCATTTTGTATTTGCAAAGATACAAAGATTATACGCCATAAAGTGCATAACAAAATTATTGGATAAAATTTATTCATTTAAAAAAGTAAGTTTTTCATTTTGAGACAAAAACATTCTTTCTATTTCATCTATTTATATAGACTTGCTTTTATATTTTCTCATTTTATATAATTATTTTTTTTATTTCAATTTTTTATCTAATTTTATGAGTTGAAATTCATTTTATTTATGGCTAAACTTATTTCTCTTTCGGAAGCATCTGTTATTGGCTTCCACGCAATGGTACTGATTGCAAGCTCCAAAGAAGGGTTAAACGTGCAAACAATATCAGAAAAAACAGGATCATCCAAACATCATATTGTAAAAATTATGCAACGTTTGGCAAAAAGCAACTACCTCACATCATCCAGAGGACCTAACGGAGGTTTTGTGCTTACTAAAAAGCCAAGTGAAATAACCCTACTTCAGATTTACGAATGTATTGAAGGAAGTTTGGAGATGGCAGAATGTCCTGTAAATCACGATTTATGTCCTTTTGAGAAATGTATCATGAATGGTATACCTCAAATGCTGACAAATCAAATAAAAGATTATCTGAAAGGTCAGACATTAGAAGATTTCAAAAATTCATTAAAAAAATAAAACATCAAGCTTGTTATTTATTAACCAGTCTGATGCTTTTAAGTAAACGAGTATACTCGTCTATTTAAAACGGATATCCGATTGCAAAATATATTCCCGAATTACCTTTTATTTTTTCGGTAAAGAATGTCCAACGATCGTTTTCCTCATGGGCAGGATCATATACACGTTTGGCAAAATCCAGACGGATAATCAGCGAACTAAAATCGAGTCGCAGCCCAACACCCGTACCGATGGCAATTTCCTTGTAAAAGCGGTTGATATCAAATACTCCTCCTTGCTGGTTTTCATAATCGAACATGGTCCAGATGTTGCCGGCATCAGCAAAAACAGCAAATTCGAGCCATTTAATAATTTTATACCGGTATTCAATACTGACTTCGAGCTTAATGTCGCCAACATGGGTAGACGGATTGCTTACATCTCCATTGTAAGAACCCGGACCCAACTGTCGGGTACTCCAGCCGCGTATACTGTTGGGACCACCGGAATAAAAGCGTTTTTCAAAGGGTAATATACTGGTTTTTCCACTGCTGCTAAGTGAATCTATAACGGTAGAGTTACCATAAGGATAAGCCACACCGGCCATAAGGTGGTAGGCAAAACTATTTTTGGGATTGATTTTAAGTGTTTGTGAATATCCGATATCTCCTTTTAGATACTGGGCAAAAGGATTTCCCAATATGTTATACTGGCCGCTATTTGACTTACCGGCACCAGCCCAGCTAAAAATTCCGTCGAGCAGGTTACCGGATGTTTCGGCATTGAAACGAATGGTATATAAATGTTGAAACCTGCGGTTGATTGTATTGGTGTAGGTTATGTTATAATCGAGCCCGGCGGTAAAAATATTATCATAGCTGTATCGGGTCAGGGAGTTGACTTCTTCATCCAGGTATTCTTGAAAATCGGACGAGATACGAGGCATCATTACATAGTTGATGTCAATAAGGCTCAAGGTCTGGCTCAGGTTTTTTTTATCATTTTCCCATTGGTTTTTCCAGGTAATATTAAAAAAATCGCGGGTATACTCGGGACGTTCCTGAATATCAAATCCTATTTCGTAAATGGTTTTAACATTTAATTGCCGCTTAATCAGATCTCGAACAAAAGGAATATGCACATTGGGAAACATCAATCCTACAGAAGCACCAACTTCATAAAAGTTATGGGTTAACATGCTGCTGGTACTACCACTTACAAACTCATACGCACCACGCAATTTGATACTCAATGCTTCGGCCCCGTTAAAAATATTATGATGTGTATAGCCTATCCTTCCGGCAATACCCAGATCTCCGGCCTTGTTGGTTCCATCGAGCCCGAGCTGCACGTCATGTATATCGCTGGACGTTATGTCGATGCGGCAATCCAGCAAAGTAGAATCAACCTGTTCGTATTGAATATTTACGCGTCCTATGCTTCCTAAAGACATGAGGTAACTGTAAGTCTTGGTAGAAAGCCTTTCGCTATAAAGTTGTCCGGGTTTTATCAGTATGTTTTCGCTCAACACTTTGGGTTTCATTAGTCTGGTACTGTCATACAACAAAGTGATTCCATCGTAGTTAACAGTATCTACAGTTTTATAGCCTACTTTGCTGAGGGGATCAAAACCGCTGCGTACGGTTACATGACGGATATAAAAAGGCTGGGGTATGATGGTGTCTTTAAAAACCAGTGTCAAATCCACCTGATTATTCTGCAAAGTAGTATCGGCCAAATAATGGAAATTACCTTTAGTAGATGTATAATATCCACGGTTACGGAGCATGCTGCTTACTTCGGTTCTTTCTTCTTCGAGCAAACTCATATCAAAAATGGCACCTTTTTTCAAATTGGATCGTCCTCTTTTGTAACGTGTTTCTATAATGCTATCAAGACGTGGCTCTTGCATTTCGATGGTATAATTGCGGATATGATAAGGGTCGTTGGCTGTGACCTGATAAAGAATACGGATGCGTTTTTTCCGGCGAGTAGTATCGGTTTGAACATCCACTTTATTATAGTGATAGCCTTTGTTGGTCATTTCTGCCCTGATTTCGGCAGTAGATTGTATAGTAGATTTGGGATCGTAAATAACGGGCGCTTCGCCTATTTTACGTATCATTCTTTTAAACCAGCTGGAGTCTTTTCCGGCCCAGTTGTACCAAAATATTCTGAATTTCTGATCATTGGGCTTTTGAAGCACAAAGTCGTATAAATCACTGTTGTTAATGGTTTTATTGTCTACTTCTACCGAAACTTTATTGACGAGGTATTCTCCTTCTGGAATGTTTTTGGTAACATGACACGAAGAAAAGAAAAAGGATATTGTCAAAAAGCATAATACAAAAAAAACAGCGTACCAGGGACGATAAGTGGATGGTACCGCCCGGCTCATGGTTATAAGAGATAATGTATTACTTCCGGCCTCTCCCCTAATCTCTCTCCCGACTTCTATCCCCCTTCGGGTACTTTCTCCAAATGAGAAAGAAAAAGGTAATAGTTTTTGAAGAGGGGAATAAGACTTGGCAAATCCGGTATCTTCGCGTATTATATGCATATTTTCGGCGTTAATCCGTTTAATCTGTGTTTTCCGTGTTCTAAGAAATGGTATTAATCAACTCCCTAATGATCAATGTCATTTGCGGTTCTTTCTGCTTGGCTATGTTTTGTACTTCTTCGTGCGTTATTTCCACTATTTTTCCTTTTACACCCAAATCGGTAATAATAGAAATAGCAAAACAGGTAATACCGGCATGTCGGGCCACAATCACTTCGGGTACGGTGCTCATACCTACGGCATCGCCGCCTATAATCCTGAAATAAGCATACTCGGCAGGAGTTTCGTAAGTAGGTCCGGTAGTTCCCACATACACTCCTTCCTGTACTTCAATATTATGTTTATGGGCAACGTCTTTGGCTTTCGCGATAAGCTCTTTGGAGTACGCTTCACTCATATCCGGAAAGCGTGGTCCCAATTCGTTATTATTTTTTCCTCGCAATGGATTTTCCGGGAAAAGGTTGATGTGATCGTTGATAATCATCAGGTCGCCGATATTGAAATCGGGATTCGTTCCGCCACTGGCATTGGAAAGTATTAAATACCGAATACCAAGCATTTGCATAACCCTTACCGGAAAGGTTACTTCTTTCATATTATATCCTTCGTAATAATGAAAGCGGCCTTGCATGGCAAGTACAGAAACATTTCCGAGTTTTCCGGCAATGAGTTTACCACTGTGCCCTTCAACTGTAGACATGGGAAAATTGGGAATATCCTTGTAGGGTATTTCTTCTTTTTCTGTGATTTGCTCCGCCAGGTTACCCAAACCTGTACCCAATATAATACCAATGGTTATACCGGGTTTAATTCTTGGTTTCAAAAACTCAACGGTCTCTTTTATTTTTTCTAACATAACCTAATATCTGTTGTTTAAATTCGCCTTCTTTTTCCTGTAGTATCTGCACTTTGATACCGATACTGTATATTGATTTTTTTATTTGCTTCGGTAAATCGATGCCTTTGAGCCGGGCAGCATCTTTTTCGGTAACGATAATGGCTTTACTTCCGGCTTCCATATGATCGAAAGTATGAGTAATATGCTCGATATCTTTGGACGTAAAAAAATAATGATCGGGATATGAAAGGTGCACTATATTTTTTATATCCTTACGTAAATGCTCCTTGAGTTGCTGCGGCGAAACAATGCCTGTTATCAACACAACTCCTGTAAAGTCTTTTATGGAAGTATCTGCTGCCGGATTTTCTTCCGGAAAAACAGGTTTTATATCGTCATATTCAAAGGTAGAAAAGTATAAACGCTGATGTGCGGTAAGGTCAAGTTCTTTTTTTATCAATAAAAAATCGATGGGTTGAACTTTTTCGGGACATTTGGTTACAATAACCACATCTGCTCTTTCTTTGTTTTGCATGGGCTCGCGAAGTCTTCCCAAAGGAAGCATGCAGTCGCGTGTAAACAAGCGGTTATAATCGGTTAATAAAATAGACAGGCCGGGCTTCACATAACGATGCTGATAGGCGTCGTCCAATAGTATGACTTCGGGATTTTCCGAACTCATCAGCTTGTTTATACCGCGACAACGGTTTTCGTCGACTGCTACAGCAATATCATCAAACTTCGATTTCAGTTGAAACGGTTCATCACCAATAGATTTGGCTGTACTGGTATGATCTGCCAATACAAATCCTTTGGTTGTTCTTTTATAGCCGCGACTTAGCGTAGTTAATTTATATTTATCTTTCAAAATACTGATGAGCAATTCGGTATGGGGTGTTTTTCCTGTACCTCCTACCGAAAGATTGCCGATGCTGATGACGGGAACTTCAAATTCCTGCTGGTTGAGAATTCCCCAGTCAAAAAAACGGTTTCTGATATTGGTAATGATTCCGTAAATCACAGCAAAAGGAAGGAGGAGTATATGTTGTAATAATTTCATAGATTTCAAAACATTAGCAAATTATTATAATTCAAGATTCAAAGTTCAAAATTCAAGATCACGTATTAAGGATATTTTATGGGTAATATTGAATTTTGAATCTTAAATTTTGAATTTACACTCTTATTTTACCTCAATCTCAAATGGCATTACCGCTTGTATTTTTCCGGCTTTTTCGATGTTTTTCAGGTTCATGTAATATTTATAGTTATCGCCCAGTTGCGCTTTCAATATTTTTGTTTCAACATTGCCTTCCAATGAACTCATTAATTCGGTCATAAAATCTTTTTTCTTCGGATATTCTACCAGTCTGTAAGCCGATATATTTGCCTTCTCCTGAGCTATTTCTATAGCTTTATCCAATCCGCCGAGTTCATCAACCAAACCTACCTGCTGTGCTTCTTTTCCTGCCCATACCCTACCCTCGGCTATCGCTTTTATCTGTTCGGTAGTCATGTTTCTGCCATCGGCGCACCTTTTTACAAACAGTTCATATCCTTCGTTTACATATACTTGCATAATGTTTCTTTCTTGTAGGGTAAAAGAACGGTTTAAGGCAGGCATATCGGCTTTTTCGTTTGTCTTTACTATGTCAAAATTGATACCGAGCTTATCGGTTAACCCTTTGATGTTCGGAATAATACCAAAAATACCAATGGATCCGGTAAGGGTGGTAGGTTGGGCCACAATAGAATCGGCAGCACAGGCAATATAATATCCTCCGGATGCGGCATAATCGGCCATGGAAACAATAACGGGTTTCTTTTGTTTCAACAGGGATATTTCGCGCCATATCTGTTCTGATCCGTAAGCGCTTCCGCCGGGCGAGTTAACGCGCAATACAACGGCTTTGATTTTATCATCGTCTTTGATTTCGCGCAGCATTTTCACAAATTCGTCTGATTTAATGCCTTCGTCGCCAAATGAAGGGCTATCTATACCGCCAAGAGCGTACACCAGAGCTATTTTTTCTTTTACATATTCTTTTTTGGTATCGGGAAGATTCTTCATATTTTCCAATGATACAAGCTCTACTTCTTTATCGACAGGCAATCCCATGCGCAATGCCAAGGTTGCATTGATTTCATCTCTATAAAGCAAAGTATCTGCCAGTTGAAAGGTAACGGCTTGACTCGCTTGTTGAAATGCCATCATTTCATCGGCATAACGATTCAGGTTTTCTTTGGATATTTGTCTGGATACCGAAATTTCGTCCAACATGGTACTCCACACAGAATGAAGAATAGATGATACTTGTTCCCTGTTTTCGGGGCTCATTTCGGTATTGGTATATTGTTCGGCATAGGATTTATAAGTTCCTACCTTTATCAGTTGCATTTCGATGCCGAGCTTATCCAACGCGTTTTTGTAAAATACGGGAGCGGAAGCCAAACCTTTGAATTCGATTACTCCCGATGGGTTTAATATAATTTGATCGGATACGGAAGCGATATAATAAGCAGCCTGGCTGTAAAATCCTCCGTTGGTTACTATAAATTTTCCGGATTCCTTAAAATTTATCAGGGCATTTCTTATTTCGCGGGCAGAAGCTATACCTATTTGTGCAAAATCCACTTCCAGCAAAATTCCTTTGATATGATCATTATTCTTGGCTTTTTTAATGCTTTCGAGAATTTCGTCAAGGCCTATTGGTTTGTCATTACCGACATTAATCAAACCGGAATAAATATCGTTTTGGGAGCGGTCGACAATTTCGCGATTAAGTTTTAGTTGTAAAACGGCACTTTCTTTCAGCGTAAATTCTTTGCCGGAAGAAGTGGCAACAATTATTGATACGAATACTACTACAATTCCTACAAGTGCTAAATGGGCTAATACAAAGCCTAATGCGGATCCGAATACGATTTTAAAAAATTGTTTCATTTGTTTTGTTTTATGAGACAGGCAAGCACTTCATGTATATATCATTTACAACAACAAAAAAACGTTTTTGTTTTGTTATTGGCTGTAT
>JAVBUB010000211.1:0-3380 GCA_031555675.1 Paludibacteraceae bacterium
GAGTAATTTTAGGGTCGTTTTGATTTATTTTTTTGATAATAAGAATATCAAAAGTACAAATCAAATCTTAACCTTGAGATATACTAACTTATGACAACAAGAGTAGGACATGTAACCCAGGTCATTGGGCCCGTGGTTGACATCAGTTTTGAAAAGAAAAAATCAGTAGAAGATTCTCTTCCTCAGATTCACGAAGCATTAGAAATAGTACGCGAAAACGGAACAAAGCTAATCGTTGAGTGCCAACAGCATATTGGCGAAGAAACAGTACGTACTATTGCCATGGATTCTACAGACGGATTAGTACGTGGCATGGAAGCTATTGCAACCGGATCGGCTATAACCATGCCTATTGGCGAACAGATCAAAGGACGCCTGCTCAATGTAATCGGAGATTCAATTGACGGCATGGCACAACCATCCAAAGCCGGTGCCTACCATATCCACAGAGAACCCCCTAAATTTGACGAATTATCTACCACCAAAGAAGTACTTTTTACCGGGATTAAGGTTATAGACTTATTGGAGCCTTACCTTAAAGGAGGAAAAATCGGATTGTTTGGAGGTGCCGGTGTTGGTAAAACCGTGTTGATCATGGAACTTATCAACAATATTGCCAAAGGATACAATGGTTATTCCGTATTTGCAGGCGTAGGAGAACGTACCCGTGAAGGAAACGACCTACTACGCGAAATGATCGAATCCGGAGTAATCCGTTATGGCAAAGAATTTGAAGAAGCCATGAAAAAAGGAGACTGGGACTTATCCAAAATAGACTATGAAGAATTGGCTAAATCGCAAGCAACGTTGGTGTTCGGACAAATGAACGAACCACCCGGTGCCCGTGCTTCCGTAGCCCTTTCGGGACTGACTGTGGCCGAAGCTTTTCGCGATGCCGGAGGTAAAAGCGGTAGTAAAGACATCTTATTCTTTATCGATAATATTTTCCGTTTTACACAAGCAGGTTCCGAAGTATCGGCGCTATTGGGTCGTATGCCTTCTGCCGTAGGTTACCAACCTACTTTGGCCACAGAAATGGGCGCCATGCAAGAACGCATTACCTCAACCAAAAGCGGATCTATCACTTCGGTACAAGCCGTATATGTACCCGCGGATGACTTGACCGACCCTGCTCCGGCTACAACTTTCTCGCACTTGGATGCTACTACGGTATTGAGCCGTAAAATTTCCGAGTTAGGTATCTATCCGGCTGTTGACCCGTTGGAATCCACATCCAGGGTATTGGATCCTACTATTATCGGACAAGAACACTATAATACCGCTCAACGCGTTAAAGAGTTATTGCAACGTTACAAAGAACTACAGGATATTATTGCCATTTTGGGCATGGAAGAACTTTCTGACGACGACAAACTGGTAGTACAACGCGCACGCCGTGTACAACGTTTTCTTTCTCAACCATTCTTCATGGCCGAAGCATTTACGGGAACTCCGGGAGTAATGGTGCCGATTGAAGAAACAATCAGAGGCTTCAATATGATTATGGACGGTGAAGTAGACAAATACCCAGAAGCCGCTTTCAATCAGGTTGGAACAATAGACGATGCTATTGAAAAAGGAGAAAAAATACTAAAAGAATTACAATAAATAATAGATAAATGCGCTGCACGCGATAAATGCTTCGCGATAAACGTGCTGTGCACGATAAAATTGATTATTCAAATTTTATCTTTTTTATCAACCGAAAGATAATTTTATCGCGAAGCATTTATCAATTTTGATTATGCAATTGACTATTATTTCACCGGAAAAAACAATTTTCAAAGGAGGAAGTGTTGATTTGGTTACCGTGCCCGGTAAAAAAGGACAATTCACTGTTTTGAATAATCACGCCTCCATTATATCAGCCTTGGGCAAAGGTGATATTATATATAAAATTGCAGGAGAAGAACGTACACTGTCAATAGATTCGGGACTAATAGAGGTAAATAAAAATAAAATTACCATTTGTATCGAAAAGAAAACAGAAAAGAAAGCTTAGTTTTCAATAAAAACGAATAGAACACAAGCATGTTAAACGCAAAGAAATACTTCCTGTCATTATTTTTTTTACTGCTGGCACTAACCTTGCCCGCCATATTAATAATGAATGAAAATTATTTCAATTGGTTTTTAAGTATTCCTGGCTTTTTTATTGTATTGGGAACAGGCTTTTATTTTTCCATAAACGGATTAATGAAATCTGCTTCGGAATCGAAATTTATGAGTTTTTATTTAGTGATATTATTCTCTAAATTTTTTATCTCTATTGTAGCAATTGCGCTTTATCTCGCTTTTATAAAAGAACAAAAAGTAATATTTATTATTAGCTTTTTTATCTATTATATCGTTTTTTCCGTGTTTGAAACAAACATGTTTTTGCAAATTAATAAGAAGAAATAACTGTGGAAAACATATATAAAAAAATAGGTATATTGGTTATCATCCTTCTATCGGTTTGTTCCGCGACATTCGCTTCCAGAACCGGGGAAGAAGAATTCAAACCTGCCGACTTTATCCTTGGGCATATCGGGGATTCGTACGAATGGCATATCACTTCCTTCGGACACAAACATGTTTCCATTCCATTGCCTGTTATAGTATACAGCCAGGAAAGCGGATTGAATATATTTATGTCGTCACACTTCCATCACGAACACGTTTACAATGGATTCTATATTGCCTCCGAAGGCGACTACAAAGGAAAAATAGTAGAGAAAGACGCGCA
The DNA here is from genome assembly GCA_031555675.1 of Paludibacteraceae bacterium. Lineage (GTDB taxonomy): Bacteria > Bacteroidota > Bacteroidia > Bacteroidales > Paludibacteraceae > JAISJU01. The sequence continues at coordinate 2,729 of JAVBUB010000211.1, forward strand.
AGGCACAGAAGTTCGTCCCTGGGATTTTTCGTTGACCAAAAATGCGACATCCCTTTTAATTAGTTCCTCTTTGTTGATTTTTATTGTTCTCTATACTGCCAAATGGTATAAAAAAGGAACGTTGAATGCCCCTAAAGGTTTTAGAGGAGCTATGGAAATGATGACATTTATGATTCAGGATGATATCATCAAACCGTCTATAGGCAAAGACTACAAGAAATTTTCGCCTTATTTGTTAACCGCCTTTTTCTTTATCTTCCTCAATAATTTATTGGGACTTATTCCAATATTCCCAGGAGGTGCAAACGTAACGGGAAACATCGCCATTACTTTTGTATTAGCCATGTGTACCTTTTTAATGGTTAATATATTCGGCACCAAAGAATATTGGAAAGAAATATTTTCGCCCGATGTACCTGTATGGTTAAAATTACCGATACCAATAATGCCGGTATTGGAACTTTTTGGTGTATTTACAAAGCCATTTGCCTTAATGGTGCGTCTTTTTGCCAACATATTGGCCGGACATGCCGGAATATTAGCCTTTATGTGTCTTATATTTTTTACCGCCAAAATGGGTATAGCCGTATCGGGAAGCATGACTGTTGTTTCCGTTTTGTTTTCTATCTTTATGAACTGTCTCGAAGTACTG